>NZ_JBHVCT010000070.1:0-32504 GCF_042803195.1 Streptomyces sp. NPDC057428 | reverse complement strand
GGCGATACCGGCTCCCGCCACTAGCCGAAACTCGCTGACCTGCGCTGATGCCCAATTCGACTCATCGGACACCCACTGAGCTGCGGAACCCGGGTACTGGGCGTAAGGGGAGACCTCGAAGTCGATGTTCTGGGCCTGCTCCATCAACAGGGAGCGGATCAGCGTCACGTGGTGGCCGAGTCGCTTGGCCGCCTCGAAGGCCGGGGCGTTGCCTGCCTTCCAGGTCACGAAGACCACGTGCCGGGTGGCAGACGCGGACGGGTTCAGCGGGTGGATCGGGTCGGTCATCGTATCTTCCTCGCGAAGCGCTGGCCGATGCGGACGAATCCTGAAGCGGCGGTACCGGGGGTGGGGATGAAGGAGATCGAACCGGCGAGGATGTTCTTCTCGGACATTGAGCTGAAGCCCCCGGCGCCGGACAGCACCAGGTCGCCCTCGTCCAGGCACAGCCACGCGCCGCCCGGCTGCCGCTCGGAGTACGCGTAGCGCAGGTGTTCCGCAGCGCCGTGCAGGACCTCCAGCCGGTACCCGTCGGAGGCGTACAGGCCGGCGCAGTCGCTGAGTTCCATCTCAAACGGGCGCCCGGTGCGGATGAGCCCCTCGCCGGTGAGGGAGCGCAGCAAATCCTCGTAGAGGCCGAAGGCCGGGTAGGCGTTGGCGAGCAGCAGCAGGAAGGAGCGCTCTTCGGGGAAGACCTGGATGAAATTGTGGTGGCCGCTGCCGTTGGAGTTGAAGCCGAAGGCGGACGGCCCGAACATGAGCCAGCCCAGGCCCCAGGCATGCATGAAGTGGTGACCGGGGACGGGGACCTGCGGCCTGCGCATCTCTCGCGCCAGCTCGGCCGACAGCAGCCGCTCACCACCCGGGGCTACCCCGTCGTCGATGGCCAGCATCGCGATCCTCGCCATTTCCTCCAGGGTGAGGCAGACCGAGAACGAGCCGGCCGCGTCGTCGGCAATGGTCTGGGAGGGCGGGTCGTGGCGCAGGTAGCCCTTGACCTGTTCAGTCCACACGTAGCCGGCGGAGACGGTGGCCCCGTAATGGCCGCCCTCAGTGAAGGTCTCGGGGATCTCCCGGATTCCGAGCGGGGCCAGCATCAGGTCATTGACCGCGCGCCGCCAGGGGACCCCTAGCAACTTCTCGATCAGCGCGGCAACGATCGAGGTGCCCACCGCCGAGTACGCGAACACCTCGCCCGGTTCGAAAAGCTGGCCGTAGGAGGGGAGGGTGGCTATGTAGGAGCCGAGGTCGGGCAGACCAGTGTCGTGCCATACCTCGTAGGAGTCGTCCACTCCGCTGGTGTGCGAGAGCAGGTGTCGCAGCGTCACCTTCACGGTGCCTCCGCCGCGCCGCCGGAACGCTTGGGGCAGCAACTTGTCCAGCGGCTCGTCGAGGCCGACTCGCCCCCTGTCGACCAGGCGCAGCGCGGTGAACGCCAGCATGGGCTTGGTGACGCAGGTGACGCGTTGGCGCGTGTTCGGCCCGTACACGGCCCCGGACTCCGTGTCGGTGACGCCGTGGTAGGTCAACTCCAGTGTGCCGTCGAGGAACACGGCCGCTCCCGCCCCTGGTACGCCGTGGTCGCGCGCGGACTCCCGCAGAGTCTCGGCGATTGCCCGCAGCCGCTCCGCTGGTCCCCCGCCCGCCCCGGCGGCGGCCGTCCCCGAAGCCTTCTCGCGGGTGCGGCGCAGCAGCGCCGCTTGTTCAGCGAGAGTCCGGTGGCGGTAGATGTCGGCGACCCTTACCGACTGGCCGGCCGCGTCCGAGAGGCGCGCCGCCAGTAGGGTGGCGAGCAGCGAGTGACCGCCCACGGAGAAGAAGTCCAGGCCGAGGGAGACCCGGGTCAGCCCGAGCAGCTCGGCCCACACCCCGGCCACCTCGGCCTCGTCCGGGTCGTCGCCGGTGAGTCCGTCCCCTGCTCCCTGCCCCCAGTCCACGTCCCTGGCGGCTAGTGCCTTGCGGTCGACCTTCCCGTTGGGCAACTGCGGCAGCCGCTCCTCGAGGACGATGCGGGCCGGCTGCATGTAGTGCGGCAGCTTTGTCCTCAGGTGGGCGGCCATCGCCTCCAGGGTGACTTCCGCGCCATCCAGACCCACGTAGCACACCAGCCGGGTGTCCCCGTCGGCGTGCACGGCAAGGGCTGCGACGTCCTTCAGGCCCACGACCCCGCGCAACGCCGCTTCCAGCTCGCCGAGTTCTATCCGGAACCCGCGCACCTTCACCTGGTTGTCCCGGCGGCCCAGGAAGCGGAGCTCGCCCTCCTCGGTCCAGCAGGCCAGGTCACCGGTGCGATACAGCCGTCCCCCTGGCACCTCCCCGAGGTGGGCGGGGGCGGGAACGAACGACGCCGCAGTGCGCTCCGGGTCATTGATGTACCCGCCGGCCAGGCCGTCACCGCCCAGGTGGAGCTCACCGGCGGCGCCGAGCGGCACAGGCCGGCCGAGCGGGTCCAGTAGGTAGGCGGCGGTGTTGTGAAGGGGCACGCCGATGGTGGGCACGCCGTCAGTGGGCCCTGTGAAGCACTTCCAGGTGGAGTAGGTGGTGTCCTCGGACGGCCCGTACAGGTTGTAGAGCCGCTCGACGCGAGTGGAACCGAAGGCCTCCTTCACAAGTTCCCGGGACAGCGGCTCGCCCGCCACGTTCAGGACGCGGGCCGAGTCGGGCAGGGCCCCACGTCGGAGCAGCACGTTCAGGGCGCTGGGCACGGTGTTGATGAGAGTCGGGCGCAGCTCTGCGTCCTCGGTGAGCGCCAAGACGTTGTCCACGACGACCACACAGCCGCCCCGGGTGAGAGGGGCCCACAGTTCGAACACCGACAGGTCGAAGTTGAGCGAGGTGGAGAAGAGGACGCGCCGGAGGTCCCCGTCCTCGTACGTCTGCCCGGCCCAGGCCAGCAGGGCCACCACGTTACGGTGGCTGATCACCACGCCCTTGGGGACGCCGGTGGAGCCAGACGTATGGATCAGGTGAGTGGTGGCGGACGGGTCCACGGTGACGCCCGGCGGCCGCTCGTCCTCGGACTCCGCCTTCCCCAAGAGTTCCTCCCACGGCAGTGCCCGTACGGACGCTCCACCGAGCCACTCCGGCGCCTCCGGGCGGTCGTGGACGACGGCGGCCAGGTCGGCCGTCGCGGCGATCGCGCTCAGCCGGTCGGCGGGATAAGCAGGGTCGAGCGGTACGTACGCGCACCCGGCCTTGTGCACAGCGAGCAGCAGGGCGACGCTGTGGTGCGTACGGGCCAGCGACAGACCGACCCGTGAGCCCGGGGCGATCCCGTGCGCGGCCAGCGCCCGTGCCAGTCGGTTGGCCTGCTGGTCCAGCCGCCGGTAAGTCAGCACGGTGCCCCGCCACTCGACGGCGGGCGCGTCGGGGGTCCTGGCGGCCTGCGCCTCTACGAGAGAGTGCAGGGCTATGTCTCGGTCATAGTGGAGGGCCGTGTCGTTGAGACGATGCAGCAGGCGGTGGGCCTCGGGCTCAGACAGCAGGGCGAGCTCGTCGGCCGGGACTTCGGGGCGGGCCTCCGCGTCCGCCAGCAGCGTGTTGAGGTTCGCCGCCATACGGCCGATCAGTGCCTCGCCGAACAGGGCGCGGTCGTAGTGCAGGGTGAACAGCGGGCCCTGCGGCGCGGGCCGGGCCTCCAGGAGGAGCGCGAGGTCCTGCGGCAGCGGCGCAGTGCCGTCAAACTCCACGAAGCCCGCCCGTATCCCGCTGCCCAGGTCAGCCGTTGCGTCGGTCGGGGCCTCCTCTACAGCCTGCCGGTACGTGCCGGCAAGTACGAGCGCTAGGGCGGGCAGGGTCTGGCCCGTGGCCGAGACGGAGCGGACCGCGACAGGCGGGCCGGCGGGCGCGCCTGCGATGCCGCCCGAGCGGGCCAGCACGATGTCGTCCTGGCCGCTGTAGCGGTGCATGAGCACGGTGAAGGCCGCGTTCCACAGGTTGGCGGGTCCGGTCCCGGCCCCCAGCCCGTCCGGCGGCTGGGCGGGTCCGGACCAGGAGTGCGTGCCCCGGCCCGCCCCGTCCGGGGCGTTGTGCCCGGCGTCCCGGACAGGCAGTTGCAGGGCGTGCGGTGAGTCGGCGGAAATGTCGCCCACAGTGATGGTCCCCTCGTTGCATTTCGTTCGACCGGCGTGCGGCGGACATGCCGAATTGACACACGGCGCACAAGTCCGCAACCCGCATAATCGGATGTCCGCGCAGCGGTGTATTTACATCTCGCGCAAATCCGTCGGCCCGAAAAAAGACTAGGAGGCGCCGTGCGAAAGCGCCGAAATAGAACAGGTAGATGAATCGGGAAGCGGAACGGAAAACAATGAAGGTCGGCGGCGCGGGCCGGTCACGCCGCGACGGCGTCCGGTGTACCTTTCCGCTCGCGCAGCGCCCATGAGGCGATACGCGGCATGGCGGCTCCGGCCAGCGCGAATCCGAGGGCCATGGTCAGCCAGCCGAGGCTCCCGTGGTCGACGGCGAGCCAGGTGAGCAGGGCCGGGGCAATCATCTTGCCCAGGTCCGAGCCCATCGCGTAGGTGCCCTGGTACTGACCTTGGGCGTGTTCGGGCGCCAGCCCGAAGGACATGCCCCAGCTGCCAGCAGACTGTCGGATCTCACCCAGAACGTGTGCGAGCGCACCCAGAAGGAGAAGGGCTCCGGCGACCGCTGCGGGGGCTCCCCCGCTGAAGGAGAAGATCATGCAGGCGGCGGCGAGGCACAGTGCCCCGGACCGCGAGGCCTTGGCCGCCGCCGTCGGTTCGTCCGTCCCGCGCGCCGCCCTGACCTGGAGAAGCACCACGGCAAGCGTGTTGGTCAGCAGGATCACGGCGATCATCCAGCGCGGTGCGTGAGTACGGTGCAGCACCCACAGCGGCAGGACGACGTCAAGTAGCAGGTTGTGCATGGACAATAGGCCGTCCAGCACCACGAAGCTGAGGTAGGGCCGGTCTCGCAACACCGTCAGAGCAGGTCCCGGGCGGGCTGGCTGCCCTGCTACAGCGGGCAGCAGCAGGGTCAGCAGACCCGTAGCCAGGTAGGTTGAGGCGTTGAAGACGACGGCCGCCTTGTACGCCCACACCGAGTCCGCTGCGAGCAGCAGGCCTGCCAGGGCGGCGCCGACGGAGACGCTGACATTGCTGGTGGCCCGCAGGTAGGCACGGACGGAGACCCGGTCCTGGGGCGGCACCAGCCCTGCGATCATGGCCATTCGGGCACTGCGGCTGGCGCTGTAGGCGACCGCCTGTGCGCTTACCACCAGCAGGTACGACCTGAAGCCGTCGACGACCAGCAGGGCGGCCGTGAGCGGCCCGAGGGCGATGAAGGACCAGATCTGCACACACCGCGGACCGACGCGGTCGGCCAAATGCCCGGTGGGGGTGCTGACCAGAAGGGCGACACCGGCGGCAACACCGACGCCGACAGCGAACCGGCCGGGCGACAATCCCAGCACGACGGTCGCATAGATAGCGTTCAGTGCCATCCAGAGGCCCTGCCCCAGGGTGTGCACCAGGGTGATACCGGTGAGGATGCGTGCCGGACCAGCGGGCGGGAGCAGCCGGCTCAGCATCGTGCTGCCGCTGCGCGGTCCCCGCGTCCGAACGCCATTATTCCTACTTGTGCGTACGTCAAGATCACTGACACGCCCCCACCCCTCGTTAAGCGCCATTGCCAACGATAAGATTCGGAAAATTCCCGTGGTTGCGGACCGAGATCGTCGATGCCGCAGGCCATATCGAAACGTGATCGACTCGGGCTGTCCAGCAAATACCCCTGTGACCCCGATCACATGATCGAAATCCCGGGATCGGGTAAAGCGCGTTGAAAAAACATGTGCAGATACGGTCGACGGCCACCACTACCGGCGGGTACGGGTATACCGTCGCATGGTCCGATTCCGGTCTCGGGAGGTCCACCGTCCGACGGGCAAGCACGCGAGCAGGCAGAGGATGCCCCGTACGACGCGACACCAATCCCGGGACGCAAAGAGAGTGGTGCTGCGGCAAGATCGCGCCTCCCCGGGCCTGCCCCTCCGGGCGCTGCTGCCCCCGTTGTTCAGCCCCACCTCTCTCCTTAAGCCCAGGCCGAGACTTCCGGCCCTGCGCCGGCCCGAACCCTGCAGCGCCCATACAGTGAGGACCTGCCGGAGCCCTGCCTATTCCTGCAGGGGCACGCCCAGTGGCTCGGTGACAGCAGGAACAATCCCGCGACGACAGTCGACGAGCCCGTGACTGTGCGTCGAGGTCCGGTGACCGGATTGCCTGCCGGTGGGCGGCTGGTGCCTGCTTCCTGTCTCACGGATTGCCGGTGAGCTGTCTGGTCTGCCGCCGAGGCTTCCGCGCCGCACTCGGTTGGCTTTCCGGTCCACCCGTTCCGGGATCACCGCCCGGAACCCCGCCGTCACAGGCCCCCGCTCTTGAGGCTTTCCGCTGAGCACCGTCAACGGGCTCGCCCTCCCCCGGACCGCCGCCGACGACTCGACTGGCTCCGTATCGAAGGGGCGAGGCATGAGCCGGTCCTGGCCACGTCGACCGCCGCCCGCACAGTGAGATACACGCGCCTCAGATCCGTCCTGGCTTCGGCAGTGCGCAACACGTCCCTCACTTGGCCCACCTCGCGGGCGAGCAGGAGCCGGACTCCGAGATCCTCGAGTTCCTCGGCCAGGTTGTCGAGCATGCGCACGGCGCTGACGTCGACGAAGGGAACTGTTTCGGCGTCGATCACGACCACCGTCACCCCTTCACGGGCGACGGCCGCTCGGGCCTCGGACCGGATCGACTCGGCGTTGGCGAAGTAAATGCCGGCCTCGACGCGCAGCACGGTCACTCCGGGAATCCTGCGGCTCTCGCCGTGTCTGTCGAGTGCGGCGAAGTGTCCGTTCCCGGGCAGTTGCCCTAGTTCGCTAATGACCGGGCGCGAGGAGCGGTACAGGAGCAGAAGCAGGGAGACGCCGATGCCGATTCCGAGGCCAGGCAACGTGTCGAAGACCATCACCCCGAGCATCGCCGCGACCGCGGCCATGAAATCCGGCCGCGCGGCGACGCCTTAGGCCTGGCCGAGCCTGCGCGTGAAGACGCGGTAGAGGGAGACCAGCGAACGGTAGTCGACCAACTCCACCAGCGCCGCGAGCACCACCCCGGCGAGCACCGCCTCGGGAAGCTGTTCGAAGAGGCCGGTGAGAAAGAGGAGCGTGATCACGGTCAGGGCGGCCACGAGGATCCCGGAGAGCTGGGTGCGTGCGCCCGCCGACCAGTTGACAGCGGTCTTCGAGAGGCTGCCGTTGACAACCATGCCGCTGGACAGGCCGGCGGCGCCGAGCCCGATCAGTTCGCGGTTGGCGTCGACCTCGTAGTGGTCGCGGGCGGCGTAGTTCTTCGCCGCAGCGAGTCCCTCGGCGAAGGCGACGAGCGTCACGCTGACGCTTCCGGCAGCGAGGCCGCCGAGATCATCGACCGAGACATCGGGGAAGCCGAACGAGGGCAGACCTGTGTCGATGCTGCCGACGACATCGACACCGTGGTCCTTCAGATCAAAGGCCGCAGCTAGGGCAATTCCCAGCGATACCGCGATCAGCGAGCCAGGTACCCCCGGGGCTACCAAGTGCGCGTCCGCCCTCACGAGGAGAGATCACTTATGGCGTCGCCCAGCAGCTTCGCGGCGAAGAGCAGGCAGATCACGGCCATAATCGCCGTGTTGTTCCGCTCCATCCAGAGCTTGAGACCGTCGAGGATGCTCTTCGAGCGCTCCTTGAGGGCGAAGTAGAGCACGACCGGCGTTCCGGGCCCGAGCGCCCCGAGCACCACATAGACCGCCAGTGCCACGGCCTGTGCGCCGGCGGAGGTATCCGTGCGCGCGATCGCCGACGCCGCGGCGATCGAGAGCAGCAGGTTCTTCGGGTTGAGGGCGGACAGTGCCATCCCCAGTGCCAGCGCCTTGACAGGAGTGAACGAGTCGACTGTCCACTTCGGCAACGTCACCTCCCCGTCGCCGCGCGGCCGGGCGCGCCACTCCTTCACCGCCACCCACAGCAGCAGCACGCCGAGCGCAAGGTCGAGGGCGCTGACCCAGTCGGCCGGCTGCCCCTGGTCGCTCGGGCCGGCGCCGCCGGAGACCAGCAGCACGACCGTGCCGACCAGGGCCAAGCCCAGGACCCAGCCCAGGAGTAGCGCTGGTCCGTTGGAGCGCGCCCTGGGGGTGGCGAGCATCAACACCACACCGATGATCGGGAACGCGCTCAGCGTCACGGCGACGCCGTAGGGCAGAATCTGACCGATCGCCTCACCCACGGCCGCCTACCTCACGCCGGTTCGATCTCGCCCGGCCGCCAGCCCTTGTCGAACCAGCTTTCGAGCGGGCCGTAGAGCCGCAGCATCACGAAGAATCCCTTGCTCGGTACGGTCTGAACCCAGTTCGCCTCCCGGCCCTCCGGCGCGGTGGGGCCGAAATGGATGACCGTGTCGCCGTTACTTTCGGCCCGGACGCCTTCCGACTGGCTGTTGACGCTCGGGTAGGGGTGGTCCGTGCGCAGCAGCGACCGGGTCTGGGGGTCGTAGACGTTGACGGCCCAGAAGTTCTTCACCGGGATGCCGCTCGGCAGAGTGACCGTGTAGTGCCGCCCGCCGTCGAGCCACTCGCCCGTGGAGTCCTCCGCCGTGTAGGCGTACTGCGATCCGGTGCCGACCGGCGCCGTCACCATCGCCGGCGAGGAGGCGGCCGCGAAGTAGTAGAACACCGCCCGGGAGTCCAGCAGGCGGGCGCCCTCCGCCGACAGGAACTCGTAGCTGCTCGTGGGGAACGGGGTCTTCCACGAACTGTCGGGGTAGTAGTAGAAGCCCGGGTCGCGTGGCTTGAAGGCCAGTGTCCGTACGATGCCCGAGGCGATCCTGGCGGCGGTGTCGAGGATCGAGCGCATGCGGTCGTCCGGCTGGAATGGCTTGCCGCGCACGATGCCGAGCGCGGCGAGCTGCCCGGCTCGCTCGGGATCGAGCGAGCCGGGCGGCTCGGCCTGGACGATGGCGTCGATCTCCTCGAAGAAGGAGAAGTCGTTGGCGTGGATCGTGTTGAAGTCCGATTCCGCCCAGTTGACGAAGCGCTGCTCGGGCCGGTCCGCCGCGCCCGAGAGCGGGTAGATCCGTGCCGTGAGCAGGCTCTCCGTGCCCCCGAGCGCGCGCAACAGCACCCAGGAGCCGTAGGTCGCCGGCCGCACGACGAAGTAGCCGTCGGGGACGTCACCTTCGTAACCCGGAGGCAGGAAGAGGTACTTGCCGCCTTCGCCCTTGTCGGGCCCGGCGATGCCCATGTCGGTGACGTAGCGCTGCCACAGGTCGTTGACGATGCACAGTGAGTTACCCGGCGCCTCGATCACGGTGGGGCCGTCCTCGTCGAGCGCCAGGAAGGTCATCCCGTAGGTGGTTTCGGTGTTGCCCGTGAGGACCACGGGTGCCGAGGTGCATCGCGGGGCGGTGTAGCCGATGGTGCGGGAGTCGATGCCGATGCTCCGCAGTCCGCGTCGCATCGCCACCATGGAGGCGCCGGGTACGCAGTTGAGGAACGCCTCGATCCCGCGCAGCAGATCCAGCGTGCCGTAGCTACGTGTGACCGCGTCGGGCAAGGGCATGCCGTCGAAGAAGTCCAACGCTCCGAATGGCGTCTCCAGCCGATCCGGGCAGGTGATCGACGCGAGGGTCTCGGACGGTGTGCCCGGGCTGGGGGCGTCACTGACGTGGGGCACTGGGTTCCTCCTGAGTGAGTCGTTCCTTGAGGACCGCGTTCCAGTCGTCCTTCATGCTGACCGTCGTCCAGCCGGACCTCTCGGCCGTCGCGCGTGCCCGCTCCGTGGAGTCGGTGTAGGCGTACTCCCGGACGTCGTCGTCGTGGGCGACGAGCAGCGCGAACCTCGCGGACCGGAGCAGTTCGACGTCCACGTCGTCGTTGCCGGCCGCGAAGGCCGGCAGCCGGCCGGTGCGGGCGAGGACGTCCTCCGGTTTGCCGGGCCCGAGCGCGACCGGGCCGTGCGGGGTCGCCCGGCGGACCAGCGCGCCGTTCCTGTAGGCGAATTCCGGGGCCGATCCGATGACGTTCTCCCTGGGCAGGCCCCAGGTCTCCTCGCAGATGACCCGCATGAAGTCGCGCCCGCCGCCCGAGCAGACGAACAGCCGCCACCCGTGCGCCCTGAGGTAGTCGACCAGCTCCAGCATCGGCTGGTAGACGAGACCGGAGTACGGCACGCCGAAGCGCTCGTGGCACCAGGAATTCAGGTACCGGGCGGCCTCGGCCTCGTACTGGGCGAGCGTGGTGCCCTCCCACGCCGATCCGATGGCCTCCACCATCGACGCCACCGCGTCGGGGTCCTGTTCGTTCAGCGCGCGGAAGTACGACTCGTCCCGGTCGACGATCGCCCGGTAGGGCCGCTCGCGGGCCAGCGACGGGTCCGCCTCCAGCCGCGCGGCCAGTTTCCCGAGGACGAACGCCATCTGCACCGGCGCGGGCTTCTCGACCCACAGGGTTCCGTCGTTGTCGAACACGGCGACCCGGTCCATCGGCGCGACGAAGCCCGGCGAGCCCTCCACCGCCGCGGACGTCACGAAGTCGACGATCGCCCGTTTCGCGGCACCGTCGTTCCAAGTCCCCAGCGGGGCCGTGCCCATACGCCTCACCGTCCGTGTCTCGTATCTCCGAAGCGCTGTCGGGCGAGGTCAGCCCACCGCCTCGATCTCGCCCGGTCGCCAGGTCTTGTCGAAGAACGGCTGCAGCGGGCTGTAGAGCCGCAGGACCACGAACCATCCGCGGCCCGGCGTGGTCTGGATCCAGTTGCCCTCCGGCACGCCGTCGGGCCGGTCGGGCCCGAAGTGCACCGTGGTCGTGCCGTCCGCGTCGGGGACCGCTGCCGGGGTGGGATAGGCCTGGCTGCCGGCCCGTGGGAACTGTTGTGGGGTGTCGAGCATCGACCGCGTCTGGTTGTCGTAGACGGTGACCGACCAGAACCTCGCGGCGGGGATGTCCGGCGGAAGTACCAGTCGGTAGTACCTGCCGCCGTCGAGGGCCCGGCCCTCCTGATCCGCCAGGGTGAACACGTACTGCGAGCCGACGCCGGGCAGCGGCGCCGTGAACGCCGGGCTGATGCCCACGCCCAGGTACCACCACCAGGACCGCAGGTTGAGTTTCCGGGCGCCGTCGTTCGGGCGGGGCTCGACACCCCTGTCAGTGATGTCAGCGGGCGGGGCGAGGAACTCGTGGCCCGACACGAGCAGTCCGTTGAGCCACCGGGAGGAGGCACCGTAGTAGTGCGCCCCCTCGGCCGGACGCGGACGGCAGGCGAGGGTGCGGGCCGTGGCGTTGCCGACCGCGGCTGCCTCGGTGAGGATCTCCCGCATCCGCGCGTCCGGCTCGAAGGGCCTGCCCTTGACAATGCCGACCGCGGCCAGAGCACCGGCGATCTCGGGGTCGAGCGCCTCGGCCGGCTGGTCGTGCACGAGCTCGCTCGCGAAGTCGAAGTACGTCGCGTCCCCGGGCGGAACCGTGTTCATGGGAAGCCCTGAGCCCTCGACGAAGCGCGGCGGGTCGGGCCTGTGCAGGGCGGCGGTCCAGGTCTGGGCGGTCCACGGCAGCGGCGGGGCCGTGCCGCCGGTGACGATCTCGCCGATGCTGGTCCCGTAGAACCCGGGGACGTAGCGGTAGATGCGCAGTCCCTCTTTGACTCGCTCGACCGCCGGCTTCGGGTCATCGCCTTCCAGGAAGGCCCGACCGCCCAGGATGAGCCGCGTGGTGCGGGTCCGGAGCGTGAAGAATCCGCCCTCGGGAACAGGGCCCTCATGACCGGGTGGCACGAAGAGGTACTTGCCGCCTGCTCCGCGATCCGGACCAGCCATGCCGGGGTCCGCGACCCAGCGGAACCACATGTCGTCGAGGAAACAGAGGGCTAGAGGCGGCACTTCCACCACCATCGGACCCTCGGTCAGGTCGAGGAAGGTGAGGAAGTAGACGGTGTCCGCGTTTCCGGTGAGCACGAGCGTCTTGGGATCCATGAACTCCGAGAAGAGCAGGACATCATGGTCCTGGATTCCGGCATCCAGGAATCCCCGGCGGGCCGCCCACAGGCTGACGCCGGAATACGCGTCGAGGAACGCGGTGACCGCGCGCACGTGGTCCACGTAGTCGTAAACCCGGTTCGCGGTGTCCTCTGTGGGCACACCCAGCGGGAATTCCAGAGTGCCCAGGTGGGTCTCGACCCGCTCGGGAGTCGAGACCGACTCCATGGCCTGAGGTGAGGTCTGTGCGGTGCGCTGCAAGGGATCGCTCCGTTCTCGGGAAGAGGCCGCCCTGTCGACCATGTGGCTCACCTCCGCATACCACCACTCAGCTGGGTCATTGGAGGGCTTTCGAGTGGAGGGGTGCCTGGTTCGGCCTACGGCGGGCACGGCTGAACGACGCCGGTCAAGACCGTCACCCGTGTCGTTCCTCGCCCGGGGCCGACGGGTCCCGTTCCCGGCCGCCACGTTGGTGCTCACCGGACCGACTGCGCCATGAGCGTCAGACTCACCGTGACCAGCGTGATCGACGCGGTGGGCAGACCGCATCGGGCGACGGCCATGGTGCCCACCAGCTCGGGCACCGCCTCCTGCGACGGCCGAAGCACGAAAACCCCGTGGACGGAGCACTCCGTCATCCTCCGCTGTCGTGGCCGCCACTGCATCGCGAATCTCGCGGCCCCCAGGGCGACGTGATGCGGCGCATCGCAAGGCGGAGGAGAGCTCGCAAACTGGCCGCATTCGAGTGTTTTGACAACGCGGCGAGGCGCCGTAGCTGTCGTCGCGCGCCCGCCAGGGACTGCGGGACAGCCCTCGATGCCGGCCGGGTGATCCCGCCGGGGGTCTTGGGCGCCGCCGGACGACGCGGCGGGGCGGCTCACGTCACCGGTGGCTGCCGGCGACTCACTTGGGGCCGCGCTGCAGGAACGCGCGGACCACGGTCTGCTGGACACTGTTGCCGGCCATGTCCGTTGCGGTCACCCGCAGTGTCACGTATGCGTCGCCGTGTACCCACGACGGCCGCTGCAGGTTGGCGATGAACTGCCCGCGGTTGCCGCGTCGCGCCGCGTGCACCGTCGTCCAGTTCTTCCCGTCCTCGTAGGACGCCTCGACCTTCAGTCTCACCCATCGCGGGGCGGTCATCCCGTCCTGCATGCGGACGTTGAAGCCAATCTTGTGGGAACGCGCCCGGTCCACCGCGTTCGTGGCGTCGACCGGTACGTCGTAGTCGAGCTGGAGCAGCGGCAGCGCGGTCGGGCGGGCCGCGGTGTCGGAGCGGAACGTCCACGACGTGTGCGTGTCGGTGGCGAAGTGCCAGTCGTCCGATTCGCGTGCCGTCGTCAGATCCAGTTTGTATGTGGCCTTGCCCGGGGGCACCTCCAAGTTGCCCCAGGCGCCGTTGGTGGACGCGGCGATCTGCTTGCCATTGCGGTACAGCACCGATTCGGCGGTGTCGGGCACCGTGTCGATCCCGCTCTTGTTGGCCGTGGCCGCGCCTGCGCCGCCCACACCGCCGACACCGCCGCCGAAGGCCGGCAGCTCGGCGAACGACCAGTGTCCGCTGCCGGAGTCGGTGAACTCCGGCACGTACACCGACAGGGTGTCGCCGTTGCGAACCGACTTCATGGAGAAGCCCCGCGGGATCGAGGGGCGGACCACCGCTCCGAACCATCGCTCCGTGGCCTGCTGGCCGGGCCGGTAGGTGTGCGGGGAGTCCTGCGACCCGGCGCTCAGGGCGTAGTCGGGATTCCGGACGACGCTGTGGTGCACCGTGTGGCGCCACAGCGTGTCCGCGTCACTGCTTACGTACTCGATGCGTTGCTGACCCACCGGCACGTAGCGGCTGTACTGGTTCCAAGCGGTGTCCTGATATTCGCGCCATCCGAACCGTTGCTCGCTCGCCCACGTCGAGGCGCCGGTGCGGGTGTAGGTGGCACGGACCTGTGCGGTGTTGCGATCCGAGACGGTGTAGACCATCCGCTGGGGGATGCCCCCCTTCGAGACCGGCATCACGTCGTACAGATACGGGCTGCGAACCGTGCCGGAGAACTCCAGCGTCGTGGTGCCCTTCTTGATCCGATCCAGCAGTGGGCCCCCGTACTTCCAGCTGGTCCTCATCGACGGCAGTTCCAGGCGGTCACCGTCCGGTTGCCACCGGGTCCAGGCGGCGCCTCCGGCCGGCTCCCAGGCGAAGAGCACCGCCTTCGCACCCGCCTCGGCAGCGAGCCGCGAGAACCCGGCGTAGTCGCCCGTGGGCCAGTTGTATCGGGCCACGGCCAGCTTGCCGCGCACGTTGCGGAGATCGGGCTCGGTCACGGACCCGGCGTCCACGGCGGTGAGCCGTGCGCCCTTGTCCCCGAAGACCGGGGAGAACGGCTCGTAGTAGGGGGTGAATCCCTGCGAGCTGCCGGAGATCTTCGCCCGCAGTTGCGGGGCCGTCATCTGCCAGCGCGTGGTGTACTCGAAGGCACCGTCGGTGACCGGAGCCGTGGGGCTGACGTAGAGATGATTGACGGTGTCGAAGTAGAGGGCGCCCTGAATCAGACCGCGACCGTCGATCTGGCGGTACAGCATGGTGCTGATGACGCCGTGCTGTTCGGCGGGTCGCGGGGTGCGGATCTTCACCTCCGTGACATCGGCGGCGTTCAGCGTCACCGTCGTGTCCTTGGTGACCTTGACCTCGGGTACGACGACGTCACCCACCTGGTCACCGTCCGGCGTCTGTTCGTAGAAACCGGTGTTGAGGTAGTACGTCCCTTCCTCCACGACGGCGACCGCATTGTCCCTGTCGGCGTACGGCGTCCAGCCGGCGGGGCTCCAGATGTTGGGCAGTGCGCCCGGTACGACCTTGCCGTTGCGGTCCCGGACGACCACGGTCAGCCGGTGCTGCGGGGCGTGCACCACGAGGGAGACCGTGGTGTGCGCCACCACGTCGCCGGCCGCGGACTTCGCGGTGACGTATCCGTAGAAGTTGCCCCGGACGGCGTGCGTCGCGTCCACGCTCAGCGGCACGTCTGCGGTGGCGCCGGCGGCCAGTTGCACGGTGCTGGTGCCCAGGCTGACCACTCCGGGCGGGAGTGCTCTGCCGGTGTCGGTTGCCAGGCCGGCGGTCAGGGAGAGGGTGAGCGGCTGATCGCCTGTGTTGGTGTAGTGAACGGTGGCGGTCTGCTGCCGCCCGGCCGCGCCACCGATGTACAGCGGGTTGAGGGTGACGGAGCCGGTGGCCCTGACCGAGCCCATGGCCGTGGCGAGATCGATGCGACCGCCACCCTGCTCGGTCACCTTGGTGCCAGGGACCAGGTGGGCGGTGCTGGTCAGTGCGTCCTTGAGCTGCTGCGCCTGCCAGTCGGGGTGCTGCTGGGCCAGCAGGGCTGCGGCGCCGGCGACGTGCGGGGTGGCCATGGAGGTCCCGGACATCGAGACGTAGTTGGCGTCGACCGGGTCGCCCAGGGTGGTGCCGGCCGCGCGGGCGGCGACGATGCCGACGCCGGGGGCCGTCACGTCGGGTTTGACCGCCCCGTCACCGAAGCGCGGGCCACGGCTGGAGAAGGGGGCGAGGGAATCGTCACGGTCGACGGCCCCCACGGTAAGCGCGGAGTCTGCCGCGCCCGGCGTGCCGACGGTGGACGTTCCCGGGCCGTCGTTGCCGGCCGCGACGACGAAGAGTGCTCCGGTGGAGGCGGTCAGGGTGTTGACGGCCTCGCTCAGCGGGTCGGTGCCGTCGGTCTCGATGGACGCACCGAGACTCATGTTGACGACCTTGGCGTGCTCGTCGGTCGCCCACTCCATGCCGGCGATGATGCCCGACTCGTCGCCGTAGCCGTTGCCGTCCAGCACCTTGCCGATCAGCAGGTCGGCCTTGGGAGCGACACCGCGTCGGGTCCCGCTGGACGCGCCGCCGCTGCCGCCGACGATCGAGGCGACGTGCGTGCCGTGCCCGAACTGGTCACCGGTGTTCCCGCTGCCGGAGAAGTCCTTGGCCTGCGTGATGCGCCCGGCGAGGTCGGGATGGCCGGCGTCAACGCCGCTGTCCAGCACGGCCACCTTGACGCCCTGGCCCTCGAAGCCCGCCTTCCACGCGGTGGGGGCGTTGATTTGCGCGGTACTGCGGTCGAGCAGCGCCTTCACCTTGCCGTCCAGTGAGATCCGCGGGGTGACTGCCGAGCGGGTGGCGTCCGACGATCCGCCCCGGTTCAGGGTCTTCCAGAACGTGCCCAGGTCGTCGTCGGCGATCCGCAGCGATCGCGCGTGGATGCTCTCCAGGTCGCGAAAGGGGGTCGCGGCCGCCTTGAGTGCCACGAGCCGGTCGGCCGTGGCCGTGGCGGCCTTCGACGCCCGCGCCGTGACTCTGGCCCCGGCGCGCGTCGGCACCGGCTGGGAGGAGACGATCAGTGGCAGCGCGGAGGTGTGGGCCTCGTCGTAGCCATCGGCGATCAGGGCCGTCACATCGAAGAGGCGTCGGTCCAGGGTTCCTGCGGACACCAGCCCTTGGGCGTCGAACGGCATCACGGTCAGTGCCTTGTCGTCCCCCTCCAGCGTCCGGAACGGGATGTGCTCGCGTCCGGGGCCGGGCTGCACCGACGCGGTGTGCCGGCCGCCGGGGAGCGTCGTCACGGTCACCCTGTCGCCGGTCACCAGCCGCACGGTCGCGGAGTGGGCCGCGGGCGCGGCGCTGGGAAGGGCGGCGGTCCCGGTGCGGTCCGGCTGCGCCGCCAACGCGGCCGGGACGATTCCGGCAACTAGTATCAATCCTGTCGACATCGCCGCCATCAGGCGGATTCTAGACATCAGTGAGTACCTCTCGTATGGCTGGGGTGGTCGGGCTGCGATCACGAGCGCCGTCCGGCTGGCAAGGGGGCACCGCTCAGAAGGTGAGCTTCCAGCTGTTGATGTGGCCGCTGTCGTGGCGGTACGCGTCCTGGACCTTCAGCTTCCAAGTGCCGCTGGCGGTCTCGCTGGAGGCGTCGACGGTGTAGGTGGCGATGACATTGGCCGCCGAGTCGAAGCCGTTGGACTTCTTCAGGTGGTAGAGGCTGCCGTCGGGGGCGACCAGGTCGACGACCAGGTCACCGCGGTAGGGGTGCACGATGTTGACGCCGACCGCCAGGGTGCTCGGCGCGTTACCCGCCCGACCGGGGACCTTGACAGAGGAGTACACGGCCGCGCCGGCGTCCGGCACCTGCACGTCGGTGGTGTTGGCGAAGACGTTGCCGCCGACGGTGGAGACCCCCCAGCCGAAAGTCGCCGAGCCGGCAACCTTGAAGGAGTCCTTGACCTTGACCGTCACGGTGCTGAGGCCGACGGCGGTCGGCGTGCCGGAGATCAGGCCCGTGGTAGCGTTGATCAACAGACCCGCTGGCAAGCCGGTGGCGGAGTACGTCAGCGCTCCCGGGTTGTTGCTGTCGGCCTGGACCTGGAGGCTCACGGGGGTCTTGACGACCGTGTTCTGGTCCGCCGGCCTGGTGACCTTGACGCGGGCGACGACCCCGATGGCGGCCCAGGTGTCGGCGACCGTGTTGTAGGTGGCGCTGCCGGCCCCCCAGAGGTCGGCGGCGGCCTGCAGGGTCTGGGTACGGGCGTCTGAGTAGTCGGTGGTCGAGGTGAAGCGCTCGCTCAGGGCCTTGTACCAGAGCTTGGTGGCGTTCTCCCGGCCGATTCCGGGCACCGCCACGCCGTCGGCGGTGGGGCTGTTGTAGCTGACGCCGTTGATCACCTTCGCCCCGCTGCCCTCGGACAGCAGGTAGAAGAAGTGGTTCGCAGGGCCGGATGAGTAGTGCACGTCCAGATTGCCGAGGCCGGGCGACCAGTTGTCCGGCGAAAGGCCGTCGCGCGAGGGCTTGTCGAGGTAGCGCAGCGGGGTGCCGTCACCGTAGAGATCGCTCTTCTCGCCGATGAGATAGTCGCCGACGTCGGTCGCGTTGTTGGCGTAGAACTCGACCGCCGTGCCGAAGATGTCCGAGGTCGCCTCGTTCAGGCCGCCGGACTCACCCCCGTACACCAGATTCGCGGTGGCGGTGGTGAGGCCGTGACTCATCTCGTGGCCGGCCACGTCGAGCGAGGTCAGCGGGTGCTTGTCGCCGTCACCGTCGCCGTACGTCATGCAGAAGCAGCCGTCGTCCCAGAAGGCGTTGTTGTAGGCGACGCCGTAGTGGGTGCGGGAGTAGGCAGCGGCACCGTCGTTGCGGATTCCGTTTCGGCCCATCACGTTCTTGTAGAAGTCCCAGGTGACCTGGGCGCCGTAGGCTGCGTCCACACCGGCGGTCTCGGCGTTGGACGGCGAGCCGTCGCCCCAGGTGTCGGTGGAGTTGGTGAACAGCGTGCCGGTACCCGAGTCGCCGTGGCTCAGGTCATACGTTCTGTGACCGCCACGGGTGCTGTCGGTCAGGCTGTACGTCGAGCCCGACAGCGTGGTCCCCAAGGTGACCTTGCCGCTGTACTCACTGTTGCCGACGCCGGTCTCGATCCCCTGATACTCGAACAGCTTGGCGCCGGTCTTCCCGTCCGAGATGACGTGCAGCCTGCTCGGGGTGCCGTCGTCCTGCAAGCCACCGACAACGGACTCCCAGGCCAGGACCGGGGCTCCGGACGCCGCCCAGACCACCTTGCGGGAGCTGGTTACCGTCGGGCTGGTGGCCCCTTCGGCCTTTGCCCGGCCGATGGCGAGGGCCCTCGCCGAAGCGGCGGAACGGGTCACGGTGGTGCTCGGAACGCTGATGCGCGCCTCGGTGGCCTTGTCGACCCCTTTCGAGGTCCCGTCGGCAGCCGTGTGCACGACCAGGTCGCCACCGAGGACCGGGAGGCCCGCGAAGGTGCGCTCGTAGCGGGTGTGCACGGATCCATCGGCGTCCTTGAGGACAGACTTGGGGACCAACTGTTCCCGTGCGCCCAGGTGCAGCGACCGGGCGGTTGCCGCCCGGCCCGTCAGAGCCGCTCCGAGGAGCCTCGCCTGCTCTGCGGCCGAGAGCTGGACGGGCAGTGCGCCTGCCCGGGGCTGGACCCTGACCGCACTGGCGTGCGCCTGGGCCGTACCGGCCATCGCGGTGCCGGACGAAGCGGTGACAGCGAGCACCGTTGCGCCGGCTATCAGCGCGCCTGCGACAGACTTGCGGGGGGATCGTCTCACTTGGACTCCTTCTGCGGTGGCCTGGGTGGCGACCGGCGAGCAGCTCGGGTAGGGGCGTTCGGCGCTGCCCGGTTGAAACTGACGGTGTGTACAGGCCATACGTGGCCGCTGTGGAGGCGATTACTGCGCTGTGAAAAACGAGGGGTACGGCTGGAGGTGAAGCCCTCCGCAAGGATTGGCTAACAGTGTCTTAAGCGTCACTAGTACCGGGTGTCGAACCTGCGACATGTCTCATCAGCGACACGCGCCGCCTCGCCCGCCGGGCCGGCCGCCATCCGCTCTCCGAGGCGATCCGCACCACCACCTCTCATGGCCGTTGCCCTCGTCCGGCCTGGTCTGATGCCACGTGCGTGCTCTCCGCAATGCCGGATGCCCTGCTGAGCAACGCCCCGGCCGACAGGACAGAAATCCCAGAACCACGGCACCCGTACCGGCCACTGACGTGGCGCGCCGCACCGTCCCGTCGCTGGATTACCCGATCCCGCATTTCAGGCAGACCCCGGCGGACGTCGGCCGGGACAAATACCGTCACCGAATGTCGTGATCCCACAACTTGCCTACTTCGAAGCAAAGTTGAGGCCGGAATTACGCAGGGCTTCGCGGTCCTGTCACGGGATAGGCACGCAGGCGACGGTCTCAGCGGGGTGGTGCGATGGCCTGCCCGAAGCAACGTGCCCTCGGACGGGTGTTCAACGAGGTGCCGGAGCTCCACTCCCGGGTTCTGAGCCGGGAAGGGTGTCGTGGGCGTGCGATAGGTTGCCCGCCATGACTGCACTTGGGCCCACCGCCTGGCCGCCCGCCCCGAGAAGGACGGAGCGGCTCGTACTCCGCGCGTCGGAGGCCCGGGACCGTGTGGCGTTCATCGAGCTGTTCGCCTCACCGGAGGTCGGCACGTATATCGGTGGCCCTCGGAGCCGTGACGAGCTCGAACGCGCGGTGCCCGCGGTGCCCGGCAGGCGCCCTGGTCTCTTCGTGATCGATCTCGACGGAGCCATGATCGGCATGATCACGTTCGACCGTCGGGACACGCAGCGCCGGGGCCACGTCCGCCCGGGCGCCGGGGAGGCCGAGCTCGGCTACATGTTCCTTCCGGAGGCGTGGGGACACGGCTACGCCACCGAGGCGTGCACGGCAGCGCTCGACTGGTTCGCCGGGTCCCTTCCCGGCGAGCCGGTGGTGCTCTCCACACAGAGCGCCAACGGCCGTGCGATGCGCCTCGCGGCGAGACTGGGCTTCACCGAGGTGGAGCGGTTCGAGGAGTACGGCGCCGAGCAGTGGTCCGGTGTGTGGTCCCCGGCCACGCCCACGCATTGAGGCGACCCGCTCTCTCCGCCCGCGAGGACCCCCGCGGCGGGCAGCTCGGCGAGACCGCCGATGTCAGCCGGTACTGAGCCGAGGCTGCGCCCGGCGAGCGAGCGTAGCCCACGGTTGCCGACGACCAGGAGGCCGGCCGAACTCTCCCGGGCGATCCTCACGAGCGCGGCGACCGGTTCGTCCTGCGCCAAGGTCAACTCGGGCCCGCGCGCATGGGCAGGTACGCACAGGCGATGACGAGGTCGGCCTCGCACACGGCGGCGAGCCGGGCCGCCCCCTCGAGCGCCGCGAACGAAGATTCCGATCAGTCCGTGCCGACCATGACAGGCCGATAGACCATCGGAACAACTCCCTGACCACAAAGTGAACTTACCTCGCAATGAGGTAGAGCGAAGCCGACCCGCCTGACAAGAGGGCAGCACCTGCGACACGGCGCGACGACCCTCGCGGGCAGTCCCGCCCTGTCGCGGCCGTCCCGTCGCGGGGTCGCCGATGGCGTCAGATCGAGCCGACGACCTTGCGCGGGGTGATGCGGACGACAACCCGCTCGGCATCCTCCTGCGACATCGTGTTGAAGTCGGCGTAAGCCTTGCCCGTGTACTTCCGGGAGAGCACGTCGATCAGTTCCTGCCCGCCCTCGGTGGTCAGCACGGCCTCCCCGCGCACCTCGGCGTAGGTGTAGGGCGCGTTCGGCGGATTGATCATCACGCTGACCCGGGGGTCGGCGCGCAGGTTCTTCTCCTTGCGGCGGCCGACTGTCGTGGACACCAGCAGGTCGTCCCCGTCGCGGCCGAGCCAGGTGACCGACAGCTGTGGGCTGCCGTCCGGCTGGACCGTGGCCAGGGTCGCGAAAACAGGGGTGTCGTCGATGAGCTTCTTGAGGTCGTCTGAGAGTCCGGCGGACACGGGGCGGATTCCTTTCCTCGGCTGACTGCTGTCCCCATACCGACTGCCCGCCACGGAGGGATAAGCAACAGGCAGCCTGCGAACTCACTGATCCCCCGGCAAATCTCCGGCGCTCCGGGGCGACGCCACGGGGCCGGAGTGTCCCGGCGCGGGACGGACACCCGCGTGGGGGAGGTGACCCGGAGGGTCGAGGCAGCGGGTTCCGCCTCGATACCGGGGGTCCGCGACCCGGCGGTCACGGACCCCACGACACGTCGTGCCCGGCGACCCGGCCCGTCAGGCGCCCACGTAGGCCGCGAGGTGCTCGCCGGTCAGAGTGGAGCGGTCGGCGACCAGGTCGGCCGGTGTGCCCTCGAAGACGATCCGGCCGCCGTCGTGTCCGGCCCCGGGACCGAGGTCGATGATCCAGTCGGCGTGGGCCATCACCGTCTGGTGGTGCTCGACCACGACGACCGACTTCCCCGAGTCGACGAGCCGGTCGAGGAGCCCGAGCAGCTGCTCGACGTCGGCGAGGTGCAGGCCGGTGGTCGGCTCGTCCAGGACGAACACGCCCCCCTTGTCACCCATGTGGGTAGCCAGCTTGAGCCGCTGACGCTCACCACCGGACAGCGTGGTGAGCGGCTGGCCGAGACGGAGGTAGCCGAGCCCGACGTCGGCGAGCCTGCCGAGGATGCGGTGCGCGGCAGGCGTGTGGGCGTCCCCCGAGCCGAAGAAGTCGGCCGCCTCGGCGACCGACATCGCGAGTACCTCGCTGATGTCGCGTCCGCCGAGGTGGTATTCGAGCACCGACGCCTGGAACCGCTTGCCCTCGCACTCCTCGCAGACGGTGGCCACGCCGGCCATCATCGCGAGGTCGGTGTAGGTGACGCCGGCCCCGTTGCACGTGGGGCAGGCACCCTCCGAGTTGGCGCTGAACAGCGCCGGCTTGACGCCGTTGACCTTGGCGAACGCCTTGCGGATCGGGTCCAGGAGCCCGGTGTACGTCGCCGGGTTGCTCCGCCTCGATCCCTTGATCGGACTCTGGTCGACGGACACGACGTCCTCGCCGGCCGGGATCGACCCGTGCACGAGGGAGCTCTTGCCGGAGCCGGCCACACCCGTGACGACGACGAGCACCCCCAGGGGGATGTCGACGTCGACGTCCTGGAGGTTGTGCGCCGTCGCGCCGCGGATCTCCAGCGCGCCGGTGGGCTTGCGCACCGTCTCCTTGAGGACGGACCGGTCGTCGAAGTGTCGGCCGGTGACGGTGTCTCCGGCGCGCAGCTCCTCGACGGTGCCTTCGAAACAGATGGTGCCGCCCTCCGTCCCGGCGCCGGGACCGAGGTCGACGACGTGATCGGCGATCGCGATCGTCTCGGGCTTGTGCTCCACGACGAGGACCGTGTTGCCCTTGTCCCTCAGCCGCAGGAGCAGGTTGTTCATCCGCTGGATGTCGTGGGGGTGCAGTCCGATGGTGGGTTCGTCGAAGACGTAGGTGACGTCGGTGAGCGAGGACCCGAGGTGGCGGATCATCTTGACGCGCTGCGCCTCGCCGCCCGACAGCGTGCCTGCCGGCCGGTCGAGCGAAAGGTAGCCGAGCCCGATCTCCACGAAGGAGTCGAGGGACCGGCTGAGCGCGGTGAGCAGCGGAGCGACCGACGGGTCGTCCAGGCCGCGGACCCACTCCGCCAGGTCGCTGATCTGCATCGCGCACGCGTCGGCGATGCTGATCCGCCCGATCTTCGACGACCGGGCACCCTCGCTGAGCCGTGTCCCGTCGCACTCCGGGCAGGTGGTGAAAGTGACCGCCCTCTCCACGAACGCCCGGATGTGCGGCTGCATCGCTTCCTTGTCCTTGGACAGGAACGACTTCTGGATCTTGGGGATGAGACCCTCGTAGGTGAGGTTGACCCCTTCGACCTTCACCTTGACCGGTTCGTGGTGAAGGAAGTCGTGCATCTCCTTCTTCGTGAACTCACGGATCGGCTTGTCCGGGTCGAGGAGGCCGGACTCGGCGTAGACCCGCACGGTCCAGAAGCTGTCCGACTTCCAGCCTGGGATGGTGAAGGCACCGTCGGCGAGCGACTTCGAGTCGTCGTAGAGCTGGCTCAGGTCGATGTCGGAGACCGAGCCTCTGCCCTCGCAGCGCGTGCACATGCCGCCGGTGCGGTTGAAGGTCGCCTTCACGGCCTTCTTCGACCCGCGTTCCACGGTGATCGCACCGCTCGCCCGGACCGACGGGACGTTGAAGGCGTAGGCGCTGGGCGGCCCGATGTGGGGCTTGCCGAGCCGGCTGAAGAGGATGCGCAGCATCGCGTTGGAGTCCGTCGCGGTGCCGACCGTGGAGCGGGGGTCGGCTCCCATCCGCTGCTGGTCGACGGTGATCGCGGTCGTGAGCCCTTCCAGCACGTCGACCTCGGGGCGTCCGAGGGTCGGCATGAATCCCTGTACGAAGGCGCTGTAGGTCTCGTTGATCAGCCGCTGCGACTCGGCGGCGATGGTGCCGAACACCAGAGAGCTCTTGCCCGATCCGGAGACGCCGGTGAACACCGTCAGCCGTCGCTTCGGAATGTCGACGCTGACGTCCTGGAGGTTGTTCACCCGCGCACCGTGCACGCGGATCACATCGTGGCTGTCGGCGGCGTCCAGCTCGGGCGTACGCGTGCCCGTCCTCGTGGCCATGCTCTTCCTGTCTCCATCCGTCACGCGGAGCCGTGGCGCCGGTCTCCGCAGGCATTGCCGCGTCCCCGGTGCGAGACCCGCACCGGGGACGCTACGTCCGATTCCGCGCGTCCCCTTCCCGGGACAGCCGGAGCGTGCACGAGGGACGCCCCGGAGCGTTCAGGCCCGGCAGCGTAGCGCGCGCTCCGCGGCGGGGCCAGGAATCACTGTTTGCGGGGCTGGTTGAAGCGCAGCATGTTGCCCGCGGGGTCGCGGAAGGCGCAGTCGCGGACGCCGTAGGGCTGGTCGATCGGTTCCTGGAGTACGTCGGCGCCGGCGGCGCGGATCCGCTCGAAGGTGGCGTCGACGTCGTCGGTGCTGAAGATGACACCGCGCAGCAGACCCTTGGCCAGGAGTTCCGCCATGACCTTCTTGTCGGCGGCCGACGCGTTGGGGTCCGCGAGCGGCGGCTCAAGGACGATCTCGACGCCCGGCTGCGTCGTCGGGCCGACGGTCACCCAGCGCATTCCCTCGAATCCGACGTCGTTGCGCACCTCCAGGCCGAGAACGTCCCGGTAGAAGGCGAGTGCCTTGTCGTGGTCGTCGACGGCGATGAAACACTGCGAGAGCTTGATGTCCATGCGTTTCACGCTACGGGCGGCTGTCGGGTTTTGCTTCTCCATTCCTGACCGGTCGTGTGTGGATCCTGGCGACGCAGGCCGGGATGGCGGCGCCGTCGTCGTGGTCGCGGGCCCGGTAGGCGCTGGGGCTCTCACCGACGAGCTCGGTGAAGCGGGAGCTGAACGACCCCAGCGATGTACAGCCGACCGCGAAGCAGACGTCCGTCACCGACAGGTCGCCCCGCCGGAGCAGCGCCTTGGCCCGCTCTCCACGTGCGGGAAGCAGACGGTGGCCGCTCCGCGGTCCGCCGCCATCGCCTCGGCCCTGTCCAGCAGGGCGGCGAGGTCCTCCTCGGTGGCGCCGGCGGAGGCGAGCGTCCGGGTGCGGCCCAGATGCCGCCCGCCGCAGACGAGGGAGGGCAGCAGACTGTCCGGGTCGCCCCCGGCGACCTCGCGCAGCACGGTGGCCGCCTCGGGAACATCCCGCTCCAGGGCGCGCCTCAGCATCGCGTCCGGCCGGGCGAGGAGCCAGGCCACGGACGTGTCGGCCCAGGCGGTCACCAGCCCGGCGACCGGGACGCCGCCCCGTTCGCGTACCAGGAAGTCCATCGCCGTACCGGAGTTGTGCTCCTGCACGGTGAGCCACCGCGGGGTCTGGAAGAAGTCCTCGGCCCCCAGCAGCGAGTCCCAGCCCGCCGCCGTGAGCCCGGCCGCGTCCGCGACCGCCCGCACACCGTCCTGGCCCTCGGTGTACGGGCTCACCGGAGGTCTTCCTCGACGACGAAGTCCAGCAGGGCGGCGGCCTTGTCCGCCAGCTCCTGGGCGGCGACCCGGTCGGGGCCGTTGCAGTAGGTGAAGCCCACGCAGGAGGAGTTGTCCATGCGCTGGAGCAGGTGGTCGCCCTTCTCGACGTGCAGCAGCACCTGGACGTTCTCCACGGCCTCCGCCGCCTCCAGCCCGTCGATGCGGGCCAGTGTTCCGCGCCGGGCCGGGTAGATCATGCGGACGGCCGCGCCACCGCGGTGGACGACCGGCTCGATCGGAGGGGTGACTCCGATGGTGAGCAGCCAGGCGTCCAGGATGGGGCTGCGGCCGGTGACATCGGTGACCAGCATCGTCATGCAGCTCGACGGCGTACGGGGGTTGGCCTCGATGATCCGCCAGCCGGACTCGGTGCGCCGGACCTCGGTGTGGCAGGGGCCGTGGCGGTAACCGATCATCTCCAGGGTCGTGCGGACCACGTGGTATAGCTCGTCGCGCTCGTCGTCGGGCAGCGGCACCGGGAAGGTGTGCCCGCACTCGATGTAGGCGGGGTCGCCGAACAGGTCCTTGGACGTCACGCCGAAGACATGGGTGTGCCCGTCCACGGTCATCGTCTCGACGCTGACCTCCTCACCCTCGACGTACTGCTCCAGGAGCACGTCGCCGCTGCGGGGCTGGCCGCGCAGACTGTGCCGGACGGTGGAGAGTTCCTCCCACGCCGCGACCAGGCCGGCCATGTCGTCGACCCTGCGGACGCCGTAACTGATCGCCTCCGCCGGGGGTTTGGCGATCATGGGGAAACCGAGCCGGCGGGCGGCCTCGTCGAGCTGCCCCCGGTGGCCGACCAGGACGTGCGGGATGTTGAACGGCTCGTCGCCGAGCGCGATGCGCAGGTGGTCCTTGATGTTGGCCGTGCGCACGGCGGCCGGGTCGGGACCGGGCAGCCCGAGGCGGCGGGCGGCCAGGGCCGCGAGTTCGGTGTGGTAGTCGGAGAACGACGTGATGCCGTCCACCAGAGGCGCCCCGTCCTCGCCGGTGACGACGGCGAGCACCGCGTCGAGGTCCGTGGTGTCGACGTCGACCACCCGGTCCACGATGGCCAGCGGGTGGGTGTCCCAGTCGTGACCATGGGTGTACCAGGACCGGTCACCCGTCAGCAGCCACACTTCGAGGCCGTGTTCCTGGGCCTGCTTCAGGCCCAGGACGAACGGGTGGTTCTGCATGTGCTCGACGATCGCGATCCGCTTTCCGGCGAACCGCGCGTAGTCGGCCAGAGGTGTTGTCATCGGACGCCTCCCGTGTGGGTGATGTGCAATCGACCGGTTCCGGGTTCTCGAGGATCAGTTGAACCGCCTGCGGGCCGGCCGTGCCATCCATCGGGCGGCAGGACGCATAGGCGGCGGGCGAGGCGCATAGGAGGCCCAGAGGCCCGCGCGTACGCCGGCGGGCCGGACCCGGAACGCGTCGCGGCACGGACGAAAAAAAATGGCCTTCGCCCCGGCCCCTGCCCCACTCGCCGGTCCTCCCGGGGGCCCGTGAACCCTCCGCACACGACGGAGGCGGTACCGGACAGGCCCGGTACCGCCTCCGAGTGCTCCGCGGCTCAGATACCGCGATCGTCGTCCTGGATGTGCACCGCCGCCTCCTCCGCGGAGGCGGCGCCTCCGTCGATGCCCACGTCACGGCCCATCACCCTGTTGTTGCGCAACTGGTCCGCCTCGTCGGCTTCGGCGACGCGTCCCGCACGCTCGTCTCCCGCGTCGTCCTCCTCAGGACCGTTGTCCTCGGGCCCGTCCTCCAGGACCGGGTCCGGCTCCGGTTCCTCCTGCGAGAGGCGCAGGTCGAGGGACTCGCCCTCCCGCTGCTCCTCGTCGGTCATGCCGTACTTCGTCACGCCCAGGGGCTTCTCGGGCGGTGAGTAGCCCGTGTCCAGCACGTCGTCGAGGTCGGGCTCGTCGAGCACGTTCTCCGGATCGAGCTCGTCCGTCGGCCGGTTGTCCGCATCGGACCCGTCCGGCTGATAGACGTCGTCACCGCGTCCTTCGTCCGACATCCGGTCGCTCCTTTCCTTGAGGTATGCCGTGTCCGCCGTAGCCCGTAGCCGGGTCGTGCGGCGTCGCTGCTCTCCTGCCCACGTGAGGACGAGTCATTGATCCGTCCTTCACGGACGGCCACCCGCCTCCCGGGCGGCCCCTCACGGCAGCCGGGACGACAGAAGGCCTGGTCAGCCCCATGGAGGCCGTGACCCCTCGGCCCCGGCAGCTTATGACCGATCCCGGGACGGTGCGACCGGGGGCCTGGGCGCCGGTCCCGCGGGGGCGGCGGAGCGGACTGACACGGAACGACAGGTCTCAAGAGGCCGGGAGCGGGCAGACGCGCAGACGCCGGGTTCCAGCCCCGCACCCACTCGCCCACGGGGCACCGAACGACGGGAACGACATGCCGACCGACATACCGGAGAGACCCACAGCCCTCGTGGACGCCCACGCAGCCGCCGTGTCCCCGTATCCCGCCGACAGCGCCGTGGTCCCGCCGTCCCGGCAGGGACGTGCCGGTGCCGTGAGCCCGCCACGGACTCCGGAGACCGCCGGGGGGAACGGCCGGGCCGTGGGGATCATCGCCTCGATGGCGGTCTGCCAGGCCGCCCTGATGGTGGGTCTCGGCCTCCTGATCACCGGGCCGGCCGCCGAGGTATGGCCGCTTACGGCCGAGGACGGGGTGACCGACGGCCTGGAGCGTGTCCGCACCTCGACGCTGGACACGGTGTCCCTCGTCGTGTCCGAGGCCGGGAACACGGCCACGGTCGTCATCGGCACCCTCATCAGCTGCCTCGTCCTCCTCCTGGTGCCCCGGCTGCCCAGGTGGCGCGACGCGATTTTCCTGGCCGTCGGTGTCTCGCTCCAGTCCCTGGTCTTCCTGGCCATCACCGAAGCGGTGGACCGCGACCGCCCGGATGTCGAACGCCTCGACGCCTCACCGCCGACGTCGAGCTACACCTCGGGACACACCGGCGCCGCGACGGCGCTCTACGCCGGTCTCGCCGTGCTCGTCCTGCACCGCGTCAAGGGCCCCTGGCGCAAGGTCCTCGCGGCTGTGCTGCTGCTCGTGCCCCTGCTGGTCGGCCTCGCCCGGATGTACCGGGGGATGCACCACCCCACGGACGTCGCGGGTGGTCTCCTCAACGGTGGGCTGTCCCTCCTGATCGTCGGCCGCGCCCTGCTGACCGGCCCGCACATCCCCGCGCCGGCACCTGCCGGCGAAGCGCCGGCCGCGCCCCGCACGGACCTGCCCGAGCGGGCCGCCGGCCGCACCGCCGTCGTCTTCAATCCCACGGTCACCGACGACGAGGCCTGCGCCGCCCTGCGGCAGGTCCTCGAGGAGCACGGCCACCACGGGGCCGCATTCGTGCCGACCACCGCCGAGGACCCCGGCGAGGGGCAGACGGCCGACGCGGTCCGGGACGGCGCGACGCTCGTCGTGGTCTGCGGCGGCGACGGCACGATCCGTGCGGCGGCCGAGGCGCTCGCCGGCACGGACGTACCGCTTGTCGTGGTGCCGTGCGGGACGGGCAACCTCCTGGCCCGCAACCTGGGCCTGCCGGTCAAGCCGGCGGAGGCGCTGGCCGTCGCGCTCGGCGGCGCTCCGCGCCGGATCGACCTCGGTCTGATCGAGGGCGACGGGCTGGCCCCCACTCACTTCACCGTGATGTCCGGGGCGGGTCTCGACGCCGCGATGCTGGAGGGCACCAGCGACCGCGCCAAGGCCGTCATCGGATGGCCCGCCTACGTGATGGCGGGTCTGCGCGAGCTGCGCGCGCCCCGGATGCGTCTCACGGTCTCCGTCGACGGGGCCAAACCCCTGCGGCGCAGCGCCCGGATGGTGCTCATCGCCAACACCGGCAAGGTGCAGGGCGGGACGGCCCTGGTGCCGGACGCCCGGCCCGACGACGGCCTGCTCGACCTGCTGATCCTCGACCCGCGCGGACCGGCGGGCTGGCTGAGCGCCGCCGGCTCGCTCCTGCGTCCCCACCCGCACGCGAAGTCCGGCGCGGGCGGCCCGCATGCCGCAGGGTCGCACCGGTCCGTGGAGTACTTCACCTTCCGCCGCGCCGAGATCCGCTTCGACGCACCGCAGCCCCGCGAGCTGGACGGCGACCCGGTCGGTTCCGGCCGGCACCTCACCGCCCAGGTCAGGCCCGGCGCGCTGACCGTGCTCATGCCCGCCCGGGGGGAGTGACATGGGTACCGCCACCAGGGTCCCGCAGACCCGCGACATGATCGGCAGTGAACTCTCCGGTGACGAGGCGCTGGCCACCCTCCGGCGCTACGGCCGCTGGCCGCTGCTGCGTGACTCCTTCGTCCGCTTCCGGTACGCGGACGGCTTCAGCCACTCCCGGGCGCTCGCCCTGCAGACCGTGCTGGCCGTGGTCCCGCTCGTCATCGCCTTCGTGGGGCTGTCCACCGCCCTGCACACGGAGAACCTGGGCAGGGTGGCGGAACTGACGATCCACCGCATCACGGCGGGGCCCAGCGCGGAGGTGGTGGACGACGCGCTCGACCGCAGCCGGCGCCACGCCGACGACGGGGCCCAGCTGGCTCTCTGGTTCGGACTGGTCTTCTCCCTCACCAACACGACGACCGCCATGTGCCAGATCGAGCGCGGCGCCAACCGGATATACGGGGTCGAGCGGGACCGGGTCTTCCACCGGAAGTACCTGCGAGGACTGGTGATGTCCCTTACCGCCGGCATCCCCCTCGGCATCGGCTTCGTCGCCATGGTGGCGGGCGGTGACCTGGTGGCCGCCGTCGTGGACGTCTACGACCTCGAGGAGGGATCCCGGTCCGCCTGGGACCTGCTGCGCTGGCCCGCCGGGGTGCTGCTCGTCCTCCTCTCCGCGAGCGCGATATTCCGCCGCTCACCGAGGCGCCGGCAGCCCGGCTACACGTGGCTCGCCTTCGGCGCGGCCGTGTACCTGGTCCTGTGGACCACGCTGACGTGGCTCCTGAGCCTCTACCTCTCGGTCAGCGGTTCCTTCGACACCGTGTACGGCCCGCTGACGGCGTTCATGTCGCTGCTGCTGTGGGCCTATCTCACCTCCATCGCCCTCTTCCTCGGCCTTTCCTTCGCCGCCCAGCTCGAGGCGGTGCGGGCCAAGCGCCCCGGCCCCGTAGAACCCGATCCAGGAGCCTGAATGACTGTCCGACCCACTGCACCGGCCCTACGGCGGACCCGACGTGAAGCCGACCGGAGGTTCGGCGTCCGGCTGTTCGGCTCCGTCGCCGTCGGAGCCGTCGCGGCGGTCCTGTTCGGCCTCCTGCTGGTCCTCGTGGAGAGCGGGTGGCACCCGCTCCGGCGTCTCGACGCGGGCGCGGCCCGGTGGCTGAACCGGACCGCCCTGGACCATCCCGCCTGGACAGGCACACTGCGCTTCTTCTCGGACGTGGTCTGGGATCCGGTGACCCTGAGGGCCGCGGTCGCGGTGCTCACGCTGTGGCTGGTGTACCGCCGCGCGTGGCGGCTCGCCGCGTGGTCCGCCGTCACGGCCGTCGCCGGAGGGCTGACGGGGCTGCTGACGAAGACCGTGGTCGAGCGGGCGAGGCCTGTCCTCCCGGATCCGGTGGCGCACGCCCCGGGCTTCTCGTTCCCCTCCGGGCACGCTATGACGGCCACGACCTCGTTCGCGATCCTGCTGCTCGTCCTGCTTCCCATGGTGCGCAAGGGCCTGCGCCCCCTGTGCTGGGCCGTGGCAGCGGTCTCGGTGCTCGGTGTCGGATTCACCCGTGTCGCTCTGGGCGTCCACTGGTTCAGCGACGTGGTCGGCGGCTGGATGCTCGGGCTGGCGGTGGTCGCGCTGACCGGCTGGTCCTTCGAGGCGTGGCGTTCGGACGCGGGTCTCGGCCGGACCGAGATGGCCGAGGGCCTGGAGCCTGAGCTGAGCGGGGACGGTCCCGGATCGTCGGACCCCGAGGCACCCGGTCCGGACTCGCCCGGTCCCGGGCCGTCGGATGCGGAGACATCCGGTCAGGGTCCGGCAGGCCCCCGGTAGACGGCCGACGGAAACGCATCCGGTGGGCCGATCCCGACTCTCCCGGTGCGGCCCTTCGCGATAAAGGAACACCTGTTCTAATTCCCCGCTAGACTGGCTCCCATGTCCCTTTCTCTCCAGGGTTCGCTGTTCGACCAGGCCCACAGCCCGGGGCTCGGTCCGCTCACCGGGCTGCACAGGACGGTCCTGGGCGACGGGGCCTGGATCGATCTGCTGCCGGGCTGGCTGAGCGGCGCCGACGACCTCTTCGGCGAGCTCATGGCCGACGTGCCCTGGCAGGCCGAGCGCCGGCAGATGTACGACCGGATGGTCGACGTGCCGCGACTGCTCGCCCACTACCGCGAGGGCGACGCGCTGCCGAACCCTGTCCTGGCCGTCGCCCGCGAGGCGCTGTCCTCCCACTACGCCGACGAGCTGGGCGAGCCCTTCACCACGGCGGGGCTGTGCTATTACCGGGACGGCCGCGACAGCGTCGCCTGGCACGGCGACCTGAGTGGGCGCAGCAGGTACGAGGACACGATGGTGGCGATCCTCTCCCTCGGCGCACCGCGCGATCTGCTCCTGCGCCCCGTCGGCGGTGGAGAGGTCGTGCGCCGGCCGCTGGGACACGGTGACCTGATCGTCATGGGCGGGTCGTGCCAGCGCACCTGGCAGCACGCCATCCCCAAGACCGCGCAGGCCAAGGGCCCGCGGATCAGCGTGCAGTACCGCACCCGCGGGGTGCGCTGAGGCAGTCCGGCGGGGGAAGCCGGGGTGGCACGTCGGGTGGCGTCGCCCGAGGCCGCCGCCCCGACTGGGACGTGCGGGTCGAGACGCGGACCGTACTGACCTCGGACGAGGATGCCTTTCACGTGGACGCGACGCTGGACGGTTACGAGGCCGGCCGAAGGGTCTTCTCCCGTACCTGGAACGAGCGCATCCCGAGGGAGAACGTCTGACCCCGCGCGGGGTCCACGCATGGAGGGCGGCCCCCCGGTGGCCGGGGGCCCCCCACCAAGGGTGTCCGTCCACAAGCGTATGCGTGGGCGCGGGCTCTTATAAACATCAAAGAGCCCACCAGACCAAACCGGAGCGCGTATTCC
>NZ_JBHVCT010000069.1:0-33171 GCF_042803195.1 Streptomyces sp. NPDC057428 | reverse complement strand
CGATCACCGATCGCCTACGAGAACGCCCTCCACCGCACACCAACTACGCTGGCACAAGCCGCATAACCCGTGTTCAGGATTCGGGGTCAAGGCCCATCCTCGATCTCCGCCCGGTCTACCACCGGCTCGAAGAACGTATCCGCGCCCACGTCATCCTGTGCTGGCTCGCCCTGCTGCTGATCCGTATCGCCGAGACCACCACCCAGGCGACTTGGCCCACCATCCGCCGCGAACTCGACCGGCTCCATCTGGGCACCTTCACCGGCCCCGCTGGCACCTTCCGCCAGCTCACCGAGCTCACCCGCACCCAGCGCGACCTGCTGAACAAGCTCGGCATCCCCGCCCCCAAGAAGATCGTCAAGCTCACCCCCGAAACCCGCTGACCAGCCACAACCCCCACGCCTAGAGACACGCCCCCACAGCGTGTCCAGACGCGTTTCCCCAGGTCACAGCACGATTCGATGCTCTAGGCACCGCGAATTATGCGGAACGCAGGTCGGACGCCGGTATCCGACCCATTGATGCCTCCCCCGGCTCAAGCACGTGAGTCCAGAGCGTTTTTCCATGGAGCACTGCGACTCTCCTTCGCACCGCGACGGGCGGGCAGCCGAGTACACCCTTGAACCTTTTCCATGGTGACAGCGGACCGGAAAAGCACCAGGCGGCGGCTGCCGGGACCCGCCCCGGCCATGCATCCGCGGCCCGTCCTCAGGTCGTCTCCGGGTCGCGGGGTGTCGCCCGGCAGCGTGCACTGGGATAAGCGGGAGTAATGAATCCCGCTGCAGTGAGCACCCGCAAAGGAAGAAGGACGTCGGTCCGCCGACAGCAGTCCGAAAAGGAGAGCGCTCATGCCGGCAGGTTCGAGCTCCAAGCGGGAGCGGCAGTACGAGCACATCAAGGACGGCGCCGAGGAGCGGGGGGCTACCCCCCGGCGTGCAAAAGAGATCGCCGCGCGGACGGTCAACAAGGAGCGGGCCCGATCCGGGGAATCCCGCGAGGCGAGCAGGACCTCCCTGCGGGACGAGAAGTCCGCTTCACAGCGCGGCGGTGAGCGTTCGCACCGCGGTTCCGTGAGCCCCACCCGGGATCAGCTCTACGAAGAGGCGAAGAAGCGCCACGTCGAGGGCCGCTCGTCGATGAACAAGGAACAGCTGCGCAAGGCCCTCGGCCGCTGACCCCGTCACACGACACTGCTGAATCTGATGGCGTAGGGATCGCGGGCCTTGCCCGGCTCCCGCCGACCTACACCACTTCGAATCGATGAAAGGCGCGTCTCCATGTCTGACAGGCCCCTGAACGGTCACCGCGTACTGGCTCTCGTCACCAACTACGGGGTTGAGCAGGACGAACTGCTTGTGCCGCTGAAGCGGCTGCGGGAGGACGGTGCGGACGTCACTGTCGCCGCCACGAGCGCCGAGCCGATCCAGACCCTGGTGGGCGACAAGGACCTCGGCGAGACTGTGGAGCCGGACGCCACCTTCGACGTGGTCGACCCAGGTGACCATCAGCTCCTGCTGCTGCCCGGCGGCACCCTCAACGCTGATCAGCTCCGCCTCGAAGAAAAGGCCCTCGCCCTGGTCAAAGCCTTCGCGTCTTCGGGCCGCCCGATCGCTGCCATCTGCCACGGCCCCTGGGCCTTGGTGGAAGCCGATGTCGTGCGAGGTAAAACACTGACCTCCTATCCGTCCCTGCGGACCGACATCCGCAACGCGGGCGACGCGTCCTGGGTCGACGAATCTGTAGTCACTGACATCGAAGGCGGCTACACCCTGGTCACCTCCCGCACCCCCAATGACCTCGACGACTTCCTCAACGCCGTCAACAAGGCCCTTGTCGACTCCTGAGGCGCGGGAGCGGCGGACGGAACCGTGTTCCGGTCGGCGGGGCTGCCTGCGTGTTTCGCAGTCGATGCAGTGGGCACGCGGCACACTCGTTCGCGGTTGCTGAAGGAGTTAGGGATGGGATCAGCCGCGCCTTCACCAAGCGGGGTCCCGTGCGCGGGCGCCCGATCCAGTGGCGCCGGCCTCCGATGAACCGAGACGCAATCACGGTGTTGCCACGCGGACCGGGAGCTGCTCCCGAATCGGACGGTACGTCGCAGTTAGGTTGTGAGCCGAAGCCTGGGCACGCGGGGTGCCGTTCCTCGCGTGCCCGCCCCGGCGTGCGGGGGGTTTGTGTCCAGAGAGATCCAGACTGGGAGTCGAGGGCCATGCAGATCGGGTACAAACTTGCGGCTGAGGCCTTCGGCCCAGGCGAACTGGTCCGCCAGGCCGTCCTGGCCGAGCGGGCCGGTTTCGACTTCGTCGAGATCAGTGATCACTACCATCCCTGGCTGGACAACCAGGGTCACTCGCCCTTCGCGTGGACGGTGCTTGGCGCCATTGCGGCCCGAACTGAACGAATTGGACTGGCAACCGGGGTCACCTGCCCGACCGTGCGCTATCACCCCGCGATCATCGCGCAGGCCGGGGCCACTTTGGCTCTCTTGTCCGACGGGCGTTTCACTCTGGGTCTGGGATCCGGGGAACGGCTCAATGAGCACGTTGTGGGTCACGGTTTCCCGGACACGGTGAGCACCCGGCAGGACATGCTTCGTGAAGCTGTCGAGATCATCAGGCTGTTGTGGCGCGGAGGCTACCAGTCATATGACGGTAAATACCTCCGGCTGTCCGATGCTCGTGTGTTCGACCTGCCCGAAACTCTTCCCCTGATCGCCGTCGCCGCTGGAGGAGCACGCGCAGCCGTCCTTGCCGCTGAACTCGGGGACGGTCTCTTCGCAACGGAGGACCGGCCGGGACTCGTCAAGCAGTACCGGGATGCCGGCGGGACCGGGCCTCGATATGCCGAGGTCCCGGTCGCCTGGGCACCGGATGAAGAAACCGCAGCACAAGCCGCCCTAGAAACCTCCCGGTGGGCGCTGGGCGGCTGGAAGGTCATGAGCGAGTTGCCGAATCCGGTGAACTTCGACGCTGCTACGACCACCGTCCGGATCGAGGACATCACCGAGAAATTCGCATGCGGCCCGGACCCTGCCCGCCATGTGGCGGCGGTGCAAAGCTACGTCGATGCCGGATTCGACCGGGTCGTGATGCAGAACGCAGGGCCAGACCCTGATGGCTTCATCGACTTCTACAGCCGCGAACTCGATACCCCCCTCCGCGCGCTTCGTACCCAGGACCGGTCCGGTAGGTAGTTACAGGCCCGCCTGTGAAGCGCTCCGCTCGCGGGTTGGCCGACCGAACAGGGCGGTGCGTTCGTCCCCGCGTCGGCCCGATAGTGCTCGCTGCAGACGCCGCAGGCGGGCACGCTCCCTCCAGGACCTCCAGCAGATCATCGTCCGTCGTTGCGTCCGCGTCCCCAGACCTGAGCCTCGCGGTCGAGCGATCTACCAGTTCCTCCAGCTCAGTGGAAGTGGCGTCGGTCAACGCCCGGATCAACCGCGACGGCAGAAGACGAGGTCGCCCGGGACATAGCGCGTCCCGGGCGTCATTCGGGGGGCGGATTCCGAGGGAGCCTGCGGTCTCAGCCGTCTCCCATCGCGGTCGCGGGGCTCGCTGACTCTGCGGAGCGGCGGTACTCGGCGTTGATGCGCTGCGCTTCCTCTAGCTGGTCCTCGAGGATGACGATCCTGCAGGCGGCGTCGATGGGGGTCCCGTGATCGACGAGTTCCCGGGCGCGGGCCGCGATGCGCAACTGGTAACGCGAGTATCGGCGGTGGCCACCCGGGGAGCGGAGCGGGGTGATGAGGCGAGCTTCGCCGATAGCACGCAGGAAGCCCTGGGTGGTGTTGAGCATCTCGGCGGCCCGGCCCATCGTGTAGGCGGGGTAGTCGTCGTCATCGAGACGCCCGAAGGAATCATCTGCTGTCATTGCACCTCTCTCGTGGAACACGCTGGAGGGGCCCCGCTGCCATATGGCACCGGGGCCCCGAAGGAACTTGCTACACCATCTGCCGGCCTGCATGCTGCGCCGGCCTTCTGTTTCCGCACGCCCGACCCCAATGCTGCGGTCGGAGCTGCGGGGATCGCGGTTGCTTGACCGGAGACCACCTCACTATCGATGTCCTGCGGTACCCGGACTCACGACTACCGTCCGGGCGATCCTGATGGCGCCTGTTCCTCCGTTCATCCCTCTGGGATCATTCACTGCTCAATTGCCGGTACTTCGATCCTGCGTACTGCTGGTGACGCGAACTGTGATGCGTACAACTCCGTGGCCTCACGGAAGCGCCACGCTTCGACAGCCAGCCCCGTCGCCCGTCCTGCAACTGCGTTGGCTTAGAACCCCGCTGCCGAACCTCCCGGTGCGCGCGCCAGCAGCCGACGCCTTCACCGAGGTACCACTCACTCACTTCACTGCTGGATACCGCGAACTGCGCTCGCGAGTACCGCTACTGCGTCAACGCGGTCTCGCCTGCGGCGGCCCCTGATAACTGCGGGCCACCCGGTCCGGTCGCCAGTCCCGTCGCCGAAACGCAACAACCCTGGCTTCGGGGCTCCACCACCGGACCGCCCTGCGAACTGCAACTGCCTTTACTGCGGGGTACCGCTGCCTGGCAGTTCGTTCCTGCCGGGCCCTGCTGTCCTTCTGGCTACGACAGAAACCATAGCCACACCACGACGCGATGTCTACTCCGACCGCCATAGATTTTCGCGCGCCCGGCAGAGAAGTAGTCACCTGTCCAACGACCAGACAGAGTCATCCGCGTGCGGCGCGGCGAACCCGCGATCACATCGGCTTCCACTCCGTCCGGCCCCGAGCGGCCGAAGCCACGCGGGAAGTTGGTTATCAGAGCAGCCCCACATCCAGGGAGCGCTCGCCACCCCGATCGCAGGAGTCGGCTCGCGAGGTACTGCCCGACGCGGACCGGCCCCGCCAGTAGCCGGACCGGCCCGTCAGGCGCGGCGAGTGGCCGCCTTGCGTAGGCCGTATGCGGCGGCACCGAACGCGATCACCACGGCCCCCCACAGCGCTGATGCCGGCGGCAGGGCGAAGGCCAGAACCAGGCAGCCGGCGGCGCCGACGACCGGCACGATCCTCGCGGGGCGGCCCTCGTCAGGGGTGAGAGTGAGCGCGGAGGCGTTGGCGATGGCGTAGTAGGCCAGCACGCCGAACGAGGAGAAGCCGATCGCCCCGCGCACATCCGTGGTGGCGGCCAGCACGGCGACGACAGCGCCGACCGCGAGTTCAGCGCGGTGCGGCACCTTGGAGCGGGGGTGAACAGCGGACAGGGCGTGCGGCAGGTGCCTGTCGCGGGCCATCGCCAGGGTGGTGCGCGAGACCCCCAGAATCAGCGCCAGCAGGGACCCGAGCGCCGCGACGGCCGCGCCGACGCGTACCACCGGGGCAAGTCCCGGCACACCGGCGGCGCGCACGGCCTCAGCCAGCGGAGCAGCGGCGTGGGCGAGGCGGTCCGGACCGAGGACGGACAGCACCGCGAGCGCGACGGCCGCGTACACCACCAGCGCGATGCCGAGCGCGAGCGGGATCGCACGCGGGATGGTCCGCTTCGGGTCGCGGACCTCCTCTCCGAGGGTGGCGATGCGCGCGTAACCGGCGAAGGCGAAGAACAGCAGCCCGGCCGCCTGGAGCACCCCGCCGAAGGTGGCGTCCGCGCCGATCCGAAGCTGCGCGGTCTCGGCGGCTCCACCGGTCAGGCAGACGGCCACGACAGCGGCGAGCGCCGCCAGGACCGCCGCGACGATCAGACGCGTCAGCCACGCGGACTTCTGCACCCCCGCATAGTTCACCGCAGTCAGCGCCACCACCGCCGCGACCGCGATCGCGTGCGCCTGGCCGGGCCACACGTAAGAGCCGACGGTGAGGGCCATCGCCGCGCACGAGGCGGTCTTGCCGACCACGAAGCCCCACCCGGCCAGATAGCCCCAGAAGTCCCCGAGCCGCTCGCGGCCGTAGACGTAGGTGCCGCCCGACTGCGGGTAGCGCGCGGCCAGCCGCGCGGAGGAGGTGGCGTTGCAGAACGCCACCACCGCGGCCAGCGCCAGGCCCAGGAACAGCCCGGACCCAGCCGCCGACGCGGCCGGGGCCAGTGCGGCAAAGATCCCCGCGCCGAGCATCGACCCCAGCCCGACCACCACGGCGTCGAACACGCCCAGATGTCGCCGCAGCTCCCCCGCTTCGGCGGACGTCGTCGTACCCATCGCTCGCTCCTCAACCGCGGCCCCACAGCCATCGCGGATTCCGATATCGGCGCACGATATAGGAGCAAGGTGTTGACTACCCGACCCCGCCCCGTCCCTGCCGCAGTGAATGCCGGATCAACTGCGGCGGGGCTGGAAGGCGTGGCGGGTGTGGGGAACGAACCAGGGACCGAACTCGGGAGCCACCCCTGAGAAGCCCGGCGTCCCGGTGCGTGCCGGCCCACCTCCGCGGTACCAGGGCGGCGTCTTCGCCGATGCCGGCGGCCACGCCCAAGACGGCGGCTGCGGCACCGAGGTGCGACAGGAGGGGTCCCCCTCAGCTCTGGTGGGCGATTATGCGGCAGCCCTGAACTGCTGGCGCAGGTAGGTGTCGAAGACACGGGCGCCGAGCAGGCGCCGGAGATGAATGAGCGCCTTGGCCGCGGGCGTGACTACGTAGCGGATCTTGGGCCGGGCGGCCGTAGCGGCGTGCTCTATGGCCTTGGCGACGGTCTCGGGTGGCGCGGAAAGAGCCGTGGATCCGTAGGACTTGGCCATCTGTTGGTCGGCGGCTGCGTTGAGTGCGGCGTAGGGGCTACTCGGAGCGGCGGACTCGGCCAAGGTGTGGGCTGCGGTGTCACCGAAGGAGGTGCGGATCAGACCGGGCTCGATCAGGCTGACCTTGACGCCGAAGGGCGCGACTTCGAAGCGCAGGGCGTCGCTGAGGGCCTCCACCGCGTACTTGCTGGCGTGGTAATAGCCGCCGACAGGGAAAACGATCCGTCCACCCATGGAGCCGATGTTGATGATCCTGCCGTGGCCCGCACGGCGCATGCCCGGGAGGACGAGTTGCGTCATCCGGGAGAGGCCGAACACGTTCGTCTCGAACTGGCGTCGCACGCCGTCCAGCCCGGTTTCCTCGACTGTTCCGTACTCGCCGTAGCCGGCGTTGTTGATGAGGACTCCCACCGAGCCGTGCTCAGCCTCCACGGCCTCGACGGCACGGGTCATGGATGTCTCGTCTGTCACGTCCAGGGGCAGAATACGGGCCCCCGCATCGGCCAGGTCGGTCAGTGTCTCGGGTCGGCGGGCAGTGGCGTAGACGCTCAACTCCGGTCTACGTGCCAGTCGAAGGGCGGCGGCGCGACCGATGCCCGAAGAAGTTCCAGTGATCAGTACAGCTGTGGTCATGACGGTTCCTCGATGTGGTTGTTCCCTGCGGGTCGGCCATTCGTGTCGTCCAGGCCGGCGACAAACAGTGCTACTCCGTTGCGCAGGCGCCGAACAGGGGCGGCAGCGTCGCCGAGGTCTGCTTCCAGACCGCGGGTGAGAGCCAGTAGGAGTTCGGCTACTTCGTTTGCGTCGGCGCCCGCGTGTTCGGCGGTTACAGCCTCAGCGAGCATGTCGCGCATGGCTGTGTTGTATGCCTGAACCTGCTCGACGGAGAGACGGGTGTCCGCGCCGAGTAGTTCGGCCGCGTGTGCGGGGCTATCACGCCACAGTCGCAACGCGAGCCCCAGTTTCGCCTCCAGGACGGCGGTCAGGCGGTCGCGCAGGCTCTCGTGGGAATCCACCGCGTCTCGTGCCTCGGTCAAAGCGCCATCGAGTAGGCGTGACGCCAGCCGGCGGAACGCGTCCTCCTTGTTGCGCACGTACTGGTAGACCCCTGGACGGGACATGCCGGCCTCGCGTGCGATGTCGTCCATGGTCGTGCGCCTCACGCCGTGGCGGGTGAAGCATGCGTACGCCGCATCCAGAATCAACTTGAGCCGCTCATCCTCCAACATGCTGACAATATTTGCATGGAATGTCAGAACGTTCAAGTTGATCCGTCATCGCAGCTGTTCCCGCCCGCGGTTCTGCACTGATTGCCGTGACCGTCTGACACCGGTCACTGATGCGGGGTGACTGGCCTCATCACACACGACTCGCACACGACTCACCCCGGTCGGCCGCTCGAGAGGGACACGACGGGTCCAGTCGGGGGCCGACCGGCCCAAGCCTTCCCTGCTCCGCATTGCGAGTCTGTTGGTACTGGCCAAGAGCGGAGGGAGTGAGCCATGAAGGCAATGGTGTTCCAGGGCAGGGACCAAAAATCGTGGCAGGACGTTCCTGACCCCGGTATTCAGGATGCAGCCGACGCGGTGGTCCGCGTCGATGCCGTCACCATCTGTGGAACGGATCTGCACATCCTGAAGGGGGACGTACCGGAGGTACAGCCGGGAACCGTCCTCGGACACGAGGCAGTGGGCGAGGTCGTTGAGACAGGGAACGATGTCCACAGCGTGCGGCCGGGCGACCGGGTCCTGGTTTCCTGCATCACACCATGCGGACGCTGCCGATTCTGCCGGGAGAACCGCTTCGGACAGTGTCTCGGAGGCGGGGGCTGGATACTGGGGCACCTGATCAACGGCACTCAGGCCGAGTACGTACGCGTACCCTTCGCCGAGCTGTCCCTCCACCCTCTGCCTAGCGCGGTACGTGGCGAGGACGCCGTCCTCCTGGCCGACATATTCCCGACGGCATACGAGGTGGGCGTGCTGAACGGCAGCGTGAAGCCCGGAGACACCGTCGTTGTGGTGGGCCTGGGGCCGATCGGTCTCGCCACTGTCGCTGCGGCCCGGCTGTACTCCCCGCGTCGGATCATCGCCATAGACCTTGTGGCATCGCGGCTGGAGGCCGCCCGGGCCGCAGGCGCGGATGTCACCGTAAATGCCAGCGAGGCGCCCGAGCAGCTCGTCCAGGATCTCACCGAGGGTCTCGGAGCGGATGTCGCAATCGAAGCAGTGGGCGTTCCGCAGGCCTTCGAGGCATGCACCCGTATGGTCCGACCGGGCGGACGTGTCGCCAACGTCGGGGTTCACGGCGAACCTGCGGCGCTCCATCTGGAGAGTCTCTGGTCTCGCGACGTGACCATCACCACCGGCCTGGTGGACACCTACTCCACGCCTTTGTTGCTGGACATGATGGCAGCCGGCCGACTCCCTGCGGCGTCGGCACTGGTTACACACCGGTTCGCCCTTTCCCAGATGGAAGAGGCGTACGCCGTCTTCTCCCGGGCTGCCGAGACGGGCGCACTAAAAGTGGTTCTAGGACCCCCCACACACGACGCGGTCGCAACATCTCCCTGAAGTTCAGCAGCGAGTTCACCGGCCCGCCCTCACTCGCGTTCACGGCCTGGGCCCTGGAAATGCGATGAGGCCAAAGTAAAGCGAGGTCTTCAGCTTCCCAGTTGTTCTTGATCGTGCACCTGAGTGGCTATGACGGCAGCCTGCACGCGGCGTTCCACCCCGAGCTTGGCCAGCAGACGCGAAATGTGATTCTTCACCGTCTTCTCGGAGAGATAGAGCCTTTTGCTGATCTGCCGGTTGGTAAGGCCTTCACCAATCAGCTCCAGCACAGCTTTCTCCCGTTCGGACAGCGCGGACAGCCGCTCGTCACCTCCGGGCTGCGTCGACGCCGGGTCGCGCAGCGAGCGCATGAGCCGTGTGGTGGTTGCCGGGTCCAGCATCGATTGTCCAGTGGCTACGGTACGTACAGCCGCTACCAGGTCGGTGCCCGTGATTTCCTTCAGAACGTACCCGGCTGCGCCGGCCATGATGGAATCAAGCAGTGCGTCTTCCTCATCGAACGACGTCAGCATCAGGCAGGCGAGACCCGGCAGGCGGGACCGCAGCTCCCTGCACACGGTGATTCCGTCGCCGTCAGGCAGCCGAACGTCCAGCACCGCGACATCGGGCCGCAAGGCCGGTCCTCGATCGATGGCCTGTCGTGCGCCGGCGGCCTCCCCCACGACCGCCAGATCCGGCTCCGCGCTCAGCAGGTCTCGCAGGCCGCACCGGACGACTTCGTGGTCGTCCAGTACGAAGACGCGGATGGGTTCCTTGCCTCCTGCACCGGCCACTGTCCCATTCATTGTTGCCTCTGCAATCATCGAAGCCCCAATTTCAGGTTCCCAGGCGGAACGGGCCCACGGCCAGTATCTCCCTGCGCGCCATATTCGGCTCGGAAGGCCCCCCGGGCGTCGACGAACGTCTTTCCAGCGCAGAGACAGCAGCGTGCGCCAGGGCACGACGCACCATACGGTGGAGGCTGGGACATGGGCAGCCGCCCCCGGGAGGATGTTGTGAGCGAAGGCGAGGCGACCGTCGACCCGACAACGCACGAGCTGCTGGACCGGCTCCAGGCCCGCATCGATGCCCCCGGCACGTCGAGGAGACGCGTGCACACGCTTCTGGAGGCCGTCCTGTCCGTTGGGCGCGAACTCGAACTATCACAAGTCCTTCGCCGAATAGTCGAGGCCGCGATTTTTCTCGTGGATGCCGAGTACGGAGCTCTCGGCGTCATCGGTGAGGACCACATGCTCTCGGAATTCATTCCGGTGGGCGTGGACGGCGAGCAGTGGGCCGCTATAGGGGCACTACCATGTGGTCATGGCCTGCTGGGCGAGCTGGTTCGCCATCCAAGTCCCTTGCGGCTGCGGGAACTCTCCGAGCATCCCGCGTCATACGGTTTCCCTCCTCACCATCCGCCGATGCACTCGTTCCTGGGAGCCCCGATCCGGGTCCGCGGGAAGGTGTTCGGCAATCTGTACCTCACCGAAAAACGCAGCTCCTCCGAGTTCGACGCTGAAGACGAAGCAGTCCTCATGACGCTGGCCGTTGCTGCGGGCATCGCCATTGAGAACTCCCGCCTCTACGAACAGTCCTGTCTGCGTGAACGCTGGCTGGCGGCGGGTTCCGAGGTAACAAGCAGCTTGCTTTCCGGCTGTCCGCGTGCCGAGGTGATGGGGCTGATCCTCAATCATGCACGTGAGAACGTGACAGCGGACTTGGGGATGATAGCGGTGCCAGTGGAAGGCGCCGGCAGGCTGCGGATAGCCCTGGCAACCGGTGATGACGCCGAACGGCAGCACGGGGAGTTCGTGTCCATGCGTGAGGGCTACCTCGGCGCCGTCTTCGCCAACCCGAGAGCATCGGTGACACACGATATCGAAGAAGACCCGCTGAGCGTCGCTGATGCGGCACGGTGGGCCGGCCTCGGGCCTGCCGTAGGCTTGCCCCTCGGCTCGGGAACCACAGATCCGAGCGGCGTTCTTCTTCTTGTCCGCAGGAAGGGGGGTAACCCCTTCTCCTCAGACGAATGCGGCCCGTTGGAGGCATTCACCCGGCAGGTTTCGCTCGCCATGGAACTTGCGGAACGCCGCAAGGACGCCGAACAGGTGGCCATGCTTGAGGATCGGGACCGCATTGCGCGTGACCTTCACGACCTGGCGATTCAAAGGTTGTTCGCTACCGGCATGACCCTGCAGGGCGCGCTGCGTTTCGTGACCCATCCGCAGGCAGAGAAGCGGCTGCGCACGGCGGTGGACGATCTGGATTCGACGATCAAGATCATTCGCTCCACCATCTTCGGTCTCCGTACCCATCAGGCAGGTAGCAGCCTGCGGCAAGGGCTCCGCAGTCGGATTGCGCAGGCGGTGGAAGCGTCCTCGGGCCCATTTGGTTTTCAGCCGGCACTACGGGTTGACGGACTTGTGGAGACTCGGGTTCCTGTCGCTCTGGCCGATCACGCGGTGGCGGTGCTCGTCGAGGCATTGAGTAACGCTTTTCGCTATGCGCGGGCCAATTCGGTTGATGTGCATCTGACCGTGTCGACCGACCGGCTGACGCTCACGGTGACGGACGACGGGATCGGTATCCCGGAGAACGCACGATTCAGCGGATTGAACAATATTCGTGAACGGGCGCAGATGGCCGGGGGCAAGGTGAAGATCGGCGAGCCCGCAAGCGGTGGCACGCGGCTGGTCTGGACAGCTCCGTTGGCACAAGGCCAGGACGGGACCGGGTTGTGAGCGCGCCGCCATCATCCCGTGGCGCCGCGCTACGACAGGATCGAGATCCGCTCCCACAAGGCCCGGTAGGTCACAAGCCGTCAGGGACAAGCGCACCAGCAAGTCCCCGACGGCCGATATGTCGACAGCCTCGCGGCCGTCCGGGTCGTACAGAAGACGCGCGCTTGCCGGAGATGGAGCCCGCTCTCCTCACACCTGTCTCCGCTGTCTCCCTCAATCATCCGCGGGTGCTGCTCGGCATTCCAGGGGCCGCCCGGGCCCCCGTGGTGCCCGGTCGGCCCCTGGGACAGGGTGCAAGACCGGTGGGAGCGTAGGCGTAAGTCCAACGTACGCATGAAGGGTGTGAGGACGATGCCGTCTCCTCCAGTGGTTGTCGGCGTGGATGGAAGTGACTCCAGTCTTGATGCTGCCGACTGGGCAGCAGACGAGGCCCTGCTGCACGGATTGCCCCTGCGCCTGGTATACGCCTCCTTGTGGCAACGCTACGAAGATGTCGCACTCTCCCCTCGTCTCTCACGTCCCGAGGGAAGGGCGATGGCAGAGAACATCGTCGGCTCGACAGCGGAGCGGATCCTTCGTCGTGCCCCCGATCTGCCGGTCACGACGGCCTTGGCAGGAGAAGAGCCCGTCAGCGCTTTGCTGAGAGAAGGACAGCAGGCCTTCGCGCTGGTCACTGGTTCTCGAGGACGAGGCGGCATCTCAGGGTTGCTTCTGGGATCAGTGAGCCTCGCTGTCGCCGCGCGAGCGCAATGTCCTGCCATCGTCGTACGTGGCGACAAGGCCGGGCTTGAGGCGCGGCACGAACGGATAGCCCTCGGTGTGGGGGACTTCCCTGCGGGTTCCACAGCCGTGAGGTTCGCATTTGCCGAGGCACAGCTACGGGGGTGCGGGATCGATGTGGTGCGCGCTTGGCGCTGTCCGTCGGGCGAAGAGCCCCACCATCCGCCTACGGCCGATGGCTCTGCCTGCCCCGACGAGGATCAGGCGTCCGCACTGCTCGATGAGGCGCTGTCCGCAGCCGTCCGTGACCACCCCGAGGTGCCGGTCCGCCGAGTGACGACGGAGGGCTCGCCGCGCAAGGTGCTCTTGGAACGCTCCGCGGTAGCGGACTTGTTGGTCGTTGGAGCTGAGCATCGGCACACGCACCCCGGGATGCAACTGAGCGGGGCCGCTCACACTGTCCTGCACCACGCCGCCTGCCCGGTAGCAGTGGTGCCCTGCAGCAGCCCGGGCGCTTCTGAGGGGACGACGCCATGAACGGCCGCACGCCTCACAGCGTCAAGGATGTGATGACCCACACGGTTGTCGCTGTCGGTCTTGACGCCCGCTTCAAGGAAGTCGTGGCTGCTATGAATCGATGGCAGGTCACCGCAGTACCCGTCCTGGAGGGTGAAGGACGGGTCGTGGGGGTGATTTCAGAGGGGGACCTGCTGATGAAGGAGGAGGTGAGGGACGAGGACGCGACCATGGCCGGTCGGAGTGGCCGCCTTGCGGACTATGCCAAGGCAGGAGCTGTGACCGCCCGGGACCTCATGTCCTCCCCGGCGGTCACGATCTCGGCGAGCTCGTCTCTGCCTGAAGCCGCTCATCTGATGGCCCACCGCCGGATCAAACGTCTCCCGGTCGTGGACGAGCGGGGGGTCCTGAAAGGGATAGTGAGCAGGATCGACCTGCTCAAGGTCTTCCTCAGGAAGGACGAGGAACTCGCTGACGAAGTGAAGCAGGAAGTGATCGAACGTCTCTTTCCAGTTTCGCATCGGAGCATCAGCGTAAAGGTCGCGCAAGGACGCGTAACCATCAACGGAACGGTGCGCGACGCCTCTCTGATCCCGGTCGCGGAAAGACTGGCCAGCGCGGTGGAGGGCGTCGTCGATGTCCACTGCGATCTCCAGGGGCCCACCGTGGCAGCGACGACGTGACCTCCCAGGGCAACGTCGCGACCCGTCGGGTATGCCTCGGTCGGTGAATGTGAACGGCGGTGAAGTCTTTTCAAGACATCCCGGCTCAGGAGTGGGCGACGGCTTGGACGACTACCACAGGGCATTTGGCATGCTGAGCGCAACGCTGGCTCACCGACCCCAGCATTGCCCTCGCGAATCCCCCTCGACCTCTGTTGCCGACCACGAGCAGGTCCGCCCCCGCTGAGGCCTTGACCAAGACTTCGGAAGGGTCGCCTCGAACAAGAATTTCGCGTACCTCGGCCGGCTTGACTTCGCCGAATACTGCACGGACTCCCTCGGAGAAACGCAGCTGAGCACGCTCGAGGTCAAAGCCGGCCTCCGTGGCCGGCCCTGCCCAACCGACCTCCGAGGGTGTCTCCCAGGCGCACACGGCCTCGACGACAGCGCCCGTGAGCTGAGCCTGGTGGGCCGCCCATCGGAGAGCCTCCTGAGAGGGGGCGGAACCGTCGACACCAACGACAACACGCGGAGTTGCTGAATCGCCGTCCATGACCACCTCACCATTGGATTTCTTCCTGCCCACATTGCCGTTGGCCAGGACACCGCGCCACCGGAGCGGCGGTCTCCAGCGGGCCGTCCTGCGGCCGACGAGGCCTCTCCCCCGTCCCGGTGCGGGACCGACCGGCCCGTTCGGGTGCCCTTCCGGCCCTGCTGCGGGCCGCCGAGGTGAGCGAGGCTTGACACAGAGCGTTGTTCTCGTTGAGGAGCGAACCATGAGCCGCATCGTCACTGCCGGAATCGACGGCTCGCAGGAGAGCCTTGCAGCCGCTGACTGGGCAGCTGAGGAAGCCGCCATTCGTAAGTGTCCACTGCGCCTGGTGCATGTGTGGAACGACGAGACAGCCTCGTCAGGCGCCGACTCCAGCGACCCGGAGACACAACGACGCTCCGCGGAGGCACTACTCCACGAGGCCGCCGATCATGTGCGGCTCATCCATCCGGGCACACAGATCGAGGCACAACAGGTATCTGGGTCCCCCGTGGACGAGCTGCGCGAGGAGAGCCACCGGTCCGAGCTCCTGGTCCTGGGCTCTCGAGGACTCGGTGGCGTCAAGGGATTCATTGCCGGCTCTGTCTCCTTGGCAGTCCTTCGCTGCGTGAGGTGCCCTCTGGTTCTGGTCCGAGCCCGGCCACCCGAAGGCACAGCACCGATCCGTCCAGCCGGTGAGGTAGTCCTCGGGCTGGACCTCCCGGACGCGAGCGCAGAGGTACTGAGCTTCGCCTTCGCCGCAGCCGATCGGTACGGGTGTGGGCTGGAGGTGGTTCACAGCTGGTCCCTGCCGCCGGTGTACGGGCCCGGCTCCACAGACGTCATACCTACGCTGATGGCGCAGACAGCCGCCGAGCGGCGGCGAGAACTTGTCACGGCGCTGGCACCGTGGACCGAAGAGTACCCACACGTCCCTGTGCGGCGGGAGTGTCTGCAGGGGCATCCGGCGCAGGACCTCGTCGAGGCTTCGGAGCAGGCCAGGTTGGTCGTCGTGGGCTTGCGGCACCGCACCACGCGCCTGGGAGGCCACGTCGGGCCGGTCATCCACTCGGTACTGCACCACACGGCGTCGCCAGTGGCGGTTGTCCCTCACAACTAGGGTCTTTCGCTTGGATCAGGCTGGATCGAGGTGCGGTGCCAGGGCACGCGAGCCCCGCATGATCCAGACGAGAGGCCCTGGCTGGGACAGGGCGTCAGGCTCACAGCGCGGGCACTTCCGAGAGATTGGTGTACCTATGACCAGGTACGTGTACGACTTTGCCGAGGGCGGCAAGGACATGGCTGATCTGCTCGGAGGCAAAGGTGCCAACCTGGCGGAGATGTCCCGGCTGGGGTTGCCTGTGCCCGCCGGCTTCACGGTGACCACCGACGCGTGTCGCGAATTCCTCCATACCGGCAAGGTGCCTGCAGATCTCGATCTGCAGGTCCAAGAGCATCTTGCCTCCCTGGAGCGCGGCGCCGGCAGACTTCTCGGGCAGGCTGACGACCCGCTACTGCTCTCGGTCCGCTCCGGCGCCCGATACTCCATGCCCGGCATGATGGAGACCGTCCTCGACATAGGCCTGAACGACAACTCGGTCCTGGGTTTGGGCATGTCTGCCCGCAATGAGCGGTTCGCCTGGGACTCATACCGACGTCTCGTGCAGATGTTTGGTAATACGGTGATGGGGATGGACGGCACGCTGTTCGAGGAAGTCCTCACCCGCATCAAGGAACAGAGCGCTGCGGCCGACGACACCCAACTGGACACCGCCGAACTGATCCGGCTGGTCGAAACGTACAAGGACCTGATTCAGGCAAGCACAGGCGAGGCATTCCCTCAGCGCCCCGTCGATCAGCTCCAACGCGCCATCCGTGCCGTCTTCCGGTCCTGGAACGGCGAGAGGGCACGCCTCTACCGACGTCGCGAGCACATCCCCGATGACCTGGGCACAGCGGTCAACGTCCAGATCATGGTCTTCGGGAATCTCGGCACCGACTCGGGCAGTGGTGTCGCTTTCACCCGTGACCCTGCGACAGGCCGCGCCGGCGTCTACGGCGACTACCTCGCGAACGCCCAGGGCGAAGACGTCGTATCGGGCATCCGCGACGCCGTCCCACTCGATGAGCTGGCGAACCGGGACCAGACTTCCTTCGCGCAACTCCTCACCCACATGCGTACGCTGGAATCGCATTACCGCGACCTGTGCGATATCGAGTTCACCATCGAGCGCGGAGCACTGTGGTTGCTGCAGACACGGGTCGGCAAACGCACGTCCCAGGCAGCCTTCGCCATAGCGGCCCAGTTGGAGCGAGAAGGTTTGATCTCCCGGAACGAGGCGCTCGCCCGGGTCGATGGTGAAGGCCTGGTCCGACTGATGTTTCCTCGCTTCGCCGGCTCTGCGGCCACCAAGGTCATCGCCAGTGGCATACCAGCCTCACCAGGCGCAGCGGTGGGAGCCGCAGTGTTCAGCTCCGCTGAAGCACTCCGCCGGTCCGCAGCCGGAGAGAAGGTCGTGCTGGTACGACGGGAGACGACCCCTGACGATCTCCCCGGGATGGTGGCGGCTGAGGCCGTACTGACAAGCCGCGGTGGCAAGACAAGCCACGCCGCCGTGGTGGCGCGCGGGATGGGAAAGGTCTGTGTCTGCGGGGCTGAAAGCGTCACCGTGACGAGTCACTGCTTCACCGCGGCTGATTTCACTGTGCACGAAGGCGAAGTCATCTCCGTGGACGGCTCGGAGGGCAACGTCTACCTCGGCGCCGCGCCACTCACTGCATCGGCGGTCATGGACTACCTCGAATCCGGTGCGCCGCACCCCGCCGCACACGCTTCGCAGGTAGTCAAGGACACACAGCACTTTCTCGCGCGGGCGGATGCCGCTCGGCGGCTTGAGGTGCGGGCCAACGCCGACACACCACAAGACGCCGCCCGCGCACGTAGGTTCGGAGCCCAGGGCATCGGACTGTGCCGCACCGAGCACATGTTCCTTGGGGACAGACGTCCATTGGTGGAGGCTATGATCCTGGCCGAGACCGACGCGGAGCGCAACGCCGCTCTCGCGGCCTTGCTGCCGCCCCAGCGACAAGATTTCATCGAGATTCTGGAGGCCATGGATGGCCTACCCGTGACCATCCGCCTCTTGGATCCGCCCCTTCACGAGTTCCTGCCCGACCGCACGGACCTGTCAGTGAGGGCCGCACTTGCCGACGCGGGCGGAAAAGCTCTAGCGGGGCACGAGCGGAAGCTGTTCGAGGCGGTCACCCGTATGCAGGAGACCAACCCCATGCTGGGCCTTCGCGGCGTACGACTCGGCCTGGCGATCCCGGGGCTGGTCGCGATGCAGACACGGGCGGTGGCTGAGGCAGTGGTGGCACGGGTTCGCGCAGGCGGCGATCCCCGCGCCGAGATAATGGTCCCCCTGGTGGCAACAACAGAGGAACTCGCCACCGTGAGGGAAGAGGTGGTACGGCTATGGGCTGAGGTGATGTCCAAGGCCGGCGAGAACATCGCATGCCCGGTGGGCACCATGATCGAACTGCCAAGGGCGGCTCTGACTGCAGGCCGGATTGCGCAGAGCGCCGACTTCTTCTCCTTCGGCACCAACGACCTGACCCAGACGACATGGGGATTCTCCCGCGACGACGTCGAAGCCGCCTTCTTCTCCGCCTATCTGGAAAAGGGCATCTTCGAAACCTCCCCCTTCGAGACGATCGACCGTGAAGGGGTGGGCCGACTGATACGCCTTGCGGTAGCTGAAGGCCGCGACGCACGGCCCGGCCTGACCGTCGGCGTATGCGGCGAGCACGGCGGGGACCCGGCCTCTGTCCACTTCTTCGATCGTGCCGGCTTGGACTACGTATCGTGCTCGCCCTTCCGCGTACCCGTGGCCAGGCTGGAAGCGGGGCGCTGCGCCCTTGAGCCCGCCAGGGCCGATGAAGTGGACTGACTGACTGCCAAGGTGGTTCTCTACCGGCGGTCCGTGGCTCACGTGAACACCCGAGGAGGTGGCGGTTCCGCCACCTCCAGGCCGGAGGAGACCGAGATCCTGGCGGGCTGGGCTCTACCCTTCGACATCCAGTACGTCGCTCACGGCTCGCCGCGGAGTGGAGGGCACGACGGGGCCGTAACCCAGCCGGAGCAGCATCTGTGGACATGCTGCGGCCGACGCGGAACGCGGGTCACGCAACAGCCAGCGGAGCTCAGATCGTTCGAGAGCTTGGGAATTCAGCGAGGTGGACAGTCCGTCCAGGGCTGCCTGCAGAAGCACACGCTCCATGGCCTGTCCGGCCAGGAGCCATTCCTGCGGGCGGTCTTGAGCCGTTGCGAGCACCGCGAGGCAAGGGTGAGACTCAAAGATCGCGGAGCGGCGTTGGGGTACCGGACGCCCCAGGGCGAAGTCCCTGACCGGTGCGCGGCCGTCGTAGCGGTGCGGCCCGAAGGCGTCGACAGGAATCCCGTCGGCTTCTCCAGCTCCGCTCGCCGTCCATCGCGCGAGTTCTTCACGGGCTTCGGGAGACAGCGACTCGTCCTGCTGGGCTTCGGCGACGACATCGAGTACCGCTTCCACCTGCCATTCGCCGAGGACCGACAGGATGGCGCCCTCGGACCGCGCCGCACCGCTGAGCGAATCAAGCAAGGCGCCTGGGACCGGCTCGTCGGCGAACGGTTCACGGCTGCTTCGGCGCCTGCCGATCGCCGGGTACAACTCGGACACGTTGTCGATTTCTGCGGATTCTGCGAATTCCACGCTTGCGAGCAGCGCGGGCTCCGCCGGATCGGGCAGCAGGGTGACTAGAGCGGGCCACCCTCCTCGCGCCGCGGCCACACGGAGATTGAAGAGTGCGGCGCCGCAGCTGAGGTGCATGCCGCGGTTGGTCGAGTCGGTACGCGGCATGGAGCGCGTCTTGTCCATACGAAGCTGCAGCACACCGATCGCCGGCATGTAGCGAAACCGCCAGGGCTGAGCATTGTGCATGGAAGGGGCCATCGTCGCATCACTGACCCAACTGGTCACCAAATCGACAGAGGCCCGTTGTGCGGACATCAGGACTCCTTCCTGGACGGCGTGTCCTCACGGGTGCGGAACCACAGCAACCGGGGACGTGGCGTGATGGATCACCGCGTGCGCCACGTGCCCGAGTCGGGGTCCGACAGGGAGCGGTCGCTTACGACGTCCCACAATCAGCAGGTCGGCGTCGGGCGAGGCGTACACGAGTTCCGCCCCGGGTGCTCCCACAACAGCCTTTGTCTGAACTGACACGTCCGGGAAGCGTTGCCGCCACGGCTCCACAAGGCGGTCCAGGTTGCTCGCTATGTTGCCGGCGAGCTCCTCCCCAATGCCCGGATCTGCGGTTTCGGCATAGGCGTACATGGGCGGCAGTGACCAGGCATGCAGGATCTGGAGATGACAACTCCTCCTTGCAGCTTCGACGAAGCCGAACTCCAGCACGGCTTCGTTGGCCTCCGCACCCTTGAGGTCGATGCCGAGTACCACTCGCCCGGTCAGCGCCTCGGTGTGAGCCTCCGGTTGCCCGGAATGGGATGCCTGGCTGCGAACAAGCACCACAGGCCTTTCCGACGCTGCGGCCACAGGCAGCGACGTAGTACCGATGACGAAGCCTGTGAAGCTGTCAAGGCCTTTCGATCCCAGCACCAGCAGGTCGACTCTGCCCGGCATCTCTGCCTCAGCCAGGAGTGCCGTGGAGGCGAGACCTACTCCAGCCAGGTTCTCTGCTGTGACGGTCAGACCGGGGTGGCTTCGCTGTGCCGTCGCGGCCTCCTGCTGAAGCAACTCCTCGTACTTGCGGAACCGCTCCGAACTCTCAGGCACCGCAGAGGAAGAGGGCCACGTTTCTACATGCTCGATGTAGGCGGGTGGAACGGGCCAGTCCTGAATATGGACGATGCGAAGGGGGACCTCGCGCAGGACCGCCTCAGCGGCTGCCCAATCAAGAGCGGCGAGACTCTCGGGCGTACCATCTACACCTACAGTCACATTGCCTGGCATGTTGCCCTCCTTCTGGCGCCGGATTGGTCGACGCATCCCAGCTCGGCAGGAAGTCACCACTTGCCTGATGTCCCCTGCACGTCACCGCCTTCACCAAGGCTCTTCGCCGCCGAGGTCGCGCACTTCGCGAGTTCGCAGAGCGGTTCAAGGGGGCCCTGCGATCGCGGAGCGGCGCCGTTTCGCCCGTCGCTCGACATCCTCCTCGAGGTGGTGCCGAACGTCATGCGTCAGCCGTTCGAGCTGGGAGGACACAGCTGGAACCGGCGGCACCGGGTCCCGCACTCGGAGTGCGTGTTGCGGGAGAGCGCTCAGGTCCCTGAGAAGCCGGTCGTGAGCCGCGACAAGGGTGTCGGGCGCGCCCGTACGCCGACCTGCTGACATAACCCTCCGCAACAGGGGCTCCCGACCCTCGGGCATCCGCTCGTCCGCCAGCGCGATCACGTCGTCCACCCCGTCGGCGCGCATGACCTGCTTACGGCCTGGTGCGGTAACTTTGGCGGCAGAAAGCTTCATGACCGGCTCGCCGTCGTACTCCACCAACTTGTAGGCCGAATCCAGGTACGGAGCGTCGGAGGAAGTCCCTACCTTGGTTCCAACGGCGTATACGTCGATGGGTGCACCAGAACGCACCAAGCGGTCGACTCCGTACTCGTCAAGTCCCCCGCTCACTATGATGCCGACATCGCGAAGACCCGCCTGATCCAGGATCACGCGGGATTGCCGAGCGAGATCCGCCAGGTCACCGCTGTCGATGCGGATCGCGGAACCAGAGCCCCGCTGCAGGACGTTCAGAACGTGGGCTGCCGTCGTGACGCCTTCTGGTGTGTCATAGGTGTCGACCAAGAAGGTGACTGGGCCTGGGCGGCTTTCTGCGAAGGCCATGAAGGCCGCTTCCTCGTCCCCGAAGGCTTCGATGTACGAGTGCGCCATGGTGCCGGAGGCACGCACCTTCCACCGAAGAGCCGCAGCAACGTTACTCGTGCCGGCGAAGCCCGCGATGGTGCTGACCCGGGCCGCCTGCATCCCGGCCTCCGGTCCGTGTGTTCGGCGCAGTGAGAAGTCGATGACAGGGTGGCCATCCGCGGCAAGTACGCACCGCGCCGCCTTGGACGCGACAGTCGTCTGATGGCTGACCTGGCTCAGCAGCCACGTCTCCACGAGCTGGGCCTGGGGCAATGGTGCGGTGACCTCGAGCAGTGGCTCTCCGGGCAGGACTACTCGTCCCTCCGGCACAGCTCTGACCTCGCCCTCGAAACCGAGACCGACGAGCGGTTGCACGTCTTGCGGATCGCATCCGAGAGCCGTAGCGAAGTCCCGCGCGTCATCCTGGGTGACACGGAAGTCGGTCAGGAAATCGAGAACCGGCTCCAGCCCCGCGCTGACGAGGAAGCCACGCCCAGGCGGGAGATCACGAACGAAGAGACTGAATGTCGCGTCCTTGGTCATGTCTTCGCGCAGGTAGACGAGCGCCATCGACGCTTCGTACAGATCCGTGGTTATGGCCTGCGACATCGGCTTACCGCTTCTCCTCGAAGAACGGACCAGCATCCCCGGAGTGGGACTGCTGTACCCGATCAGTGTTCCGCGGACAGGCAGTCCACGTGAAGGGCCGAGTGGGGCACCTCCGGAAGCCTGGATCAGTGGTACGTCAGGGGACCTTTGGTCCCTGACTCGGCCCTCGTGGCCCCGCCGCCCGCATCCCTGATGCGGCACAATTGTCACGAATCGGTCTAGGAGCGCATATGAGAACTGCGACGTCCCAAGTGGCGCGACCGGCAAAGGTCGTCGTCGGCATAGACGGTTCCGAACAGGGCGAACGCGCCGCGCTCTGGGCCGCGGCCCAGGCCGACGCCGGCCGGCAGCCACTGTGCATCCTCCACGCAGCCGACCTGGACCGCATCGCGAGGTTCGCATCATTCGAGACGGTGGAAAGCCTCCGCGAAGCGGGGCGCGAACGTCTCCTCGCAACCGAAGCAGCGGTACTGAACCGGTTCCCGTCACTCGACGTCACGAGAAGGCTCAGTCGTAAGAGGCCGGTTTCGGCCCTGCACGATGAAGCCGGCCCACACGATTCCATCGTTGTGGGAAGCCGCGGCCGCGGCGGCTTCAGTGCGCTCATGCTCGGTTCTGTCGGCCTGGGTGTGGCAGCTGGAGCCACGGTGCCAGTCGTGGTCGTACGCGGTGAGTCTGAGTGGTCGAGGACCAAGCGTGTCACGGCTGCTGTCCGGGGCGCCACGGACCGGGACTGGATGGACCACGCCGCGCGGCAAGCACAACTTCAAGGAGCAGATCTGAAGCTCGTCGGCGTGCGGGACGTCGTCGCGCGGGCGATCGATACGACGAGATCACCCGACGATCCCCAGCCGGTCCTTCTTGAGGAGCAGTCGCTGACGGAACTCGCAGTAGCGCTGGAGCTGGCATTCCCTGAAACGAAGGTCACCGCTGAGGTAGTGGAATGCAGATCCGCAGCGAAAGTGCTCGTCGATGCGAGCCGTCATTGCGATCTCATGGTCATGGGAGGGCCACGACACCTGAACTCCCGCAGTCCAAGCCCCGGCCGCGTCGCTCACGCCTTGCTGCACCACTCTCACTGCCCGGTACAGGTCTGGCCACGACGCCGGGTCGAGGAGGACGTATGACGCGAAGCCGGAACCAGGAAATCGTGGTGGGCGTCGACCCTGGTGACCCCTCGGTTCCCACGCTCGCCTGGGCTGCCGACGAGGCTGATCGCAGGAACCTACCACTGCGGCTTGTGCTCGCGGTCCCACCGCTGCATGACACCCAGCACGTGGACTCGACGCCACAACACATGTTCCTGCGAGCGCAGGGTCGGGAAGCGTTGGACGCTGCGAGTGAGACGCTATCTCGCCTGTCTCCCCAGGCATGTGTGACGACAGAACTCGTCGACGGCCGACCCGCGGTCGTTCTGTGCCGCAAAGTGACTGCCCACACAAGCATGGTAGTGGTCGGCTCGCGGCGGCTCAGCGTCCCGGCTGAGATCCTCAGCACACGTTCGGTGGCCGTTCCCCTCAGCGCCCAAGCTGACTGCCCCGTCGTGGTTGTGCGTGCCCCCGAACACATAGCGAACATCGCTGCCTGTCTCGTGGTAGGCGTCGATGGAAGCGCGTCTTCGCAGAGAGCCGTGAAGTTCGCATTCGAGGAGGCGAGCCAGCGTCACGCCTCCGTACTCGCTCTGTGGGTGTGGCAGCGCCCGGCGATCTCCCTGAGTGGGGTAGAGACCGGCATGAATGAGCGAGCACGGCTCCTTGACGAAGCGATCGCGGGATGGTCCGCCAGATATCCGGATGTGAACGTGGCCCGAAACATATCTCGCGGACACCCGGTGGAGGAGCTTGCGCGTGCGTCCTCCGACGCGCTCGCCGTCGTGGTCGGGAGGCGGGGCCACGGCGGGTACACGGGGATGCGGCTGGGCTCGGTGCCACACGGGCTTCTGCACCGAGCCGAGTGCCCAGTGATCACAGTTCCCGGCGAGGTGTCCGAGAGGGTGCAGAACACAGCCGTCTGACGGCATCGTGGCTCGGAGTGGCTCGGAGTACTTCGGCGCGGGGCGTACAACCGACGTCGGGTGGTGTCGGTCTGCGCCAGGCGTATTGCCATGTCGCAGGCCTTGCCGCCGCCCGTGCGTGGGCCGGTGCGCGCGCCGCCCACCGAGGCGAGCGGACCGTGTCCGCAGCGAGGCCCCAAAGGGATGGTGACCGCTTCATCATCCTTGCCGGAGATCGAGGCGGATGTCCACAACACCTTCCACTGCCCGCACGGCGCGTGCGACGAGCGGTACCAGGGCCCGGTCGGCCAGACGTCCTTCCAGGGTGACCACTCCGTCGGCGACCCGCACCTGCAGATCGGCAGCATCCGGGAGCTGAGAGATGACGGTCGTGGCTTCGCCGGCGATCTCTTCGTCTGAGCGCAGGAAGACCTTGAGGAGATCCCCTCGGCTGACGACCCCTTCCAGCAGGCCAACGCCGTCCACCACGGGCAGGCGCTTCACCTGTCGTCGCGCCATGATTCTTGCAGCTTCGCCTATGGGAGCATCCGCGTGCACGGTAATGGCCGGGCTCGACATGAGTTGCTCCGCGCACACCGCATCGGCTTTTGCGGGATCAGCCAGCGGATGCCCGGACGCGGACCCCCTGTCCGGACGGTTCTCCTCCTTGGGCAGGAGGTCCGCTTCGGAGACCACCCCGATGACACGGCCCTCACCGGCCAGCACAGGTAGAGCGCTGACCTTCCATTGGTTCATGAGCTGCACGATCTCCTTGTAGGAGGCATCACTGCCCACAGCAATGGCTGTGTGTGTCATGAGGTCACTTACAGTGTGCGGCGAGTTCGTCATCAGAGACTCCCTTCATCAGCGACGACCGGCGGGCAGTGTCAGCCTGCGAAGTTCAAGCACGATGGCTCCAGTCTGGCTCCACTCGGCTCCACTCGGCTTCCCAGCCGACCGCGCGGCGACGGTTGCACATCATTCGGATCCCGATCGCCGCCACGGCACCGCCACCGACTGCCGCGGCGGCACTCCCCCCTCCGCCGATCAGTGCCGCCACCCAGATGTCGCGCCCGTCGGCAGGCGCTGAGGTGACACGGCCTCGACGGTCCAGCCACAGGCTCGTTCGTTCTCCACGCTTGGTTCCTGGGGCCACCAGGGCGTTCCCTTTGACATCCGAACCGCCGGCGGTCGCCCAGCGGACCGGAACCGGTACGAGTGCAGAACTTCCCGCCTCGTCGGCCCACGGGGAAGATTTGACGGCATCCCGCAGCACTTCCGCGCTCACGAGATGGCGAGTGGCCCGCTGATGCGAGGCAACCGACTGCTCGTGGTCGTGAGCTGCCGAGCCGCTGATCATCCCGAGAGTCGAGGCGCACGCGAACACAACAGCGCAGAGCAGAAGGAGCAGGCGCGCCTCGACGGCGTCGACGGTGCGCCGCAACGGATGCCTGCGCCACTGGCGGCTCCAGATCGCTCCCGCCATGGGTCACGATTCCTCTCGCAGTGCCGTGATTTCCCCGGCAGTTGCTGTGGCCCATGTCGTGATGGCATCGAAATCGCGGAAGTCTCCGCCCCGGTCCTCCTCCAGGATCATCTTCGCCATGCGCCCTTTGGCTCCGGCCTCGAGCCGTCCCCCGAAGGTCACATGTTCGCGGGCGTGGATCCTGCACATCGCCCTACGCGCGCTCGGCACAGGTTCGATATCTCTATCTGTAGCCGAAGGGTCCAGGGGCCCACTGCTGAACACCCATACAGCCCGCTCCCGCAAGGCCCGTTGGTGGCGTCGCACGAAGCGTCTGGCATCTCGGTGCCAACGGCCCATGTACAGTGCGCTGCCCAGAATCACCGCGTCGTAGGGGCCTACGTCAGTCACTCTTGAGGCCGGTGCCGCCTCGGCCGCGATCCCTTCGTCCCTGAGTGTCGCGGCGACGAGTTCAGCGATCTCGGCTGTCGATCCGTACTTTGTCGCGTAAGCAACCATCACGCGTTGGGTCACCACACGTCACCACCTTCGTACAACCTTGTCGGGAGACGCTCAGTGACGCAGCTTGCAGCTGCGGGTCACCATCAAGCTTCCGCGTGAGCCCGCACAGGAAGAAGGGCCATTCGAGGCATGGAAGAGGGCCGACCGGGCCCTGAAAACCCGTGGTTCCAGGGCAAGGAACCTGCCTGCAGGCAGCAAGGGACCAAACGTCCCGTCTCGTTGCCCCATATGTCTCTCGGCCAGGAAGATGCACGGACCGACACTGACGACGAGGTGTCCCGCGGAAGGCTGTGAGCAGAGGGGCCGTCGTGAGGGGCTCGTCGCCAGGCTGGGCACAGTCCACTCGCTTTACCGAGTTCGGTAATGGAACAACCAACTCCGGAATTTCCGACTCACTGGTCGGCGAGACCGCCCGGATGACGCTTGGAGGTGCAGCGTGGCTCACGGACGAGAGTCGGAGTCTCCCGCGGAAACGGGCCCTGATCCGAGGGAGTCCCTGCCCAGCCTCCGACGTGAGCTGAGAACGGGCGATCAAGGGTTGTCAGGCCGGGAGGCGGAGAGACGGTTGGCCATCTACGGGGCCAACGAGGTCCGGCCCACGTCCGGTACGTCTCTGGGCCGGGAGGTCGTTCGGCAGCTGGCACATCCGTTGGCCCTGTTGCTGTGGGCAGCTGCCGTCCTGGCCTTCTTGGCCGGCCTCGCTGTCCTGGGGTGGGCCATCATCGCGGTGATCCTGGTGAACGCGGGCTTCGCTCTGATGCAGGAGCGGCAGGCCGAGCGCGCGGTACAGACTCTCGCGCAGTATCTTCCCGAGCATGCCGAGGTGGTCAGAGACGGCCAGGAGCAGAACATCGAGGCACACTCGTTGGTTCCTGGCGATCTCATCGTGCTCGACGAAGGGAACAAGATTCCCGCCGACGCTCGATTGACGGAGGGCGGAATCGAGGCGGATCTGTCGATGCTGACCGGGGAGTCGGCGCCCGTCGAGCGTCTTGCGGGGCCGGCAGTTCAGGATGTCCCTCTGCTCCAAGAGCCTGACCTGGTGTTCAGTGGCACGGTCTGCACAGGTGGTCAGGCACGAGCCATCGTGTACGCGACGGGCAGCCGGACGGAGCTGGGCCGCATCGCTGCGCTCAGTCAGCGTGGCCATCGCGAGCAGAGCCCGCTGGAGAGCCAGGTCAAGAGGGTGGCGTGGTTCATCGCGGCAGCGGCCGTCGTGATGGGGGTGCTGTTCCTTGTGACGGGCATAGCAGTGGGTCTACCACTCGCCGACTCGCTCACATTCGCCATCGGGCTGTTGGTCGCCAACGTCCCTGAAGGACTCCTGCCCATCATCACCCTGGCCCTGGCCGTCGGGGTTCGGTCACTCGCACGACAGGGCGCCGTGGTCAAACGGCTGAGCGCGGTCGAGACGCTGGGTTCCACCAACGTCATTTGCACAGACAAGACAGGCACGTTGACGCAGAACCACATGCGGGTCCAGCGACTGTGGACTCCCGAAGATGGCACGGACAAGGGAACGAGTACGAGGATTCTGGCGCGCCGCATGGCCGAGTGCACGACAGTCAGTAAGGGCGAAGACGGTGATCTTCGTGGCGATGCCACAGAGACAGCGCTCTTCGCCGGCGCTGTCGATCTGGACGTCGCACCTGACTTCAGGGAGCGCGATGGGCGCAGGCGGGTTCTCTACAGATTCTCTCCACGGCTGAGGCTAATGAGCGTCATCAGCTCCAACGGTGGGCGAGGTGACCGCCTCGTGCTCATCACCAAGGGCGCGCCCGAAGCCGTACTCGCCCGAATGGCCCGCCAGGAGAACGAGGCGGTTGCGGAAGGTGTCCGACAAGCCAGGGCGGCGGCAGAAGACATGGCCAGCAGTGGAATGCGTGTGCTGGCGGTCGCCACACGTAATCTCGCACCTGACGCCCTGCCCTCCAGTCGCGATGAAGCAGAAGCCGGGGTCACACTGCTGGGGCTGGTCGGCTTGTACGACCCTCCGCGTCCAGAAGTGGGGGGAGCTGTAAAGCGCTGCCACGATGCCGGGCTGAAGATCCATATCGTCACCGGTGACAACGGTTCCACAGCGGCAGCCGTGGCTCGGCAGGTGGGCATCGGACAACCCGAGCTCCAGGTGGTTCCCGAAGCGGAGTCAGTCACCGAGCAGCAACTCGATGAGCTGTTGGGCCAGAACGTCGGTGCGGAGCTGGTCTTCGCCCGGTCGTCACCCGAAACCAAACTGAGGATCGCCGACACCCTGCGCCACCACGGACAGATCGTCGCGATGACCGGCGACGGTGTGAACGACGCTCCCGCACTGCATCGCGCACACATCGGCGTGGCAATGGGCCTGTCAGGAACCGATGTTGCCCGCGAAGCAGCCACCATGGTACTCACTGACGATAATTTCGCCACCATAGTGGAGGCCATTCAATCGGGGCGGCGAGTATACGACAATGTGCGGAAGTTCATTGTCTATATTTTCGCCCATTTGATCCCAGAAGTTGTTCCATTCGCAGTTTTCGCCCTCTCGGGCGGAGCTGTTCCGCTCCCCTTGACAGTCCTTCAGATTCTCGCCATAGACCTTGGTACAGAAACTCTGCCCGCCTTGGCGCTCGGACGTGAACGCGCCGAGCCTGGAATTATGAACAGACCACCTCGCAAGGGAACGCAGAGCGTGATCTCTCGCGACATGCTGATCCGCAGCTGGGGTTACCTCGGTATAGTTTCCGCCGCCCTTTGCATGGGAGCCTTCTTCTATGTGCTGTGGCGTTCCGGCTGGCACCCAGGAGAGTCAACCGCACCGGGTAGCGAACTTCATAGCGCGTACGTCACGGCGACCACAGCCACCTTCGCAGGAATTGTCATGTGCCAGGTCGGAACTGCCTTTGCAGCCCGCACGGATCACGCATCCCTGAAGGCCATCGGGCTGTGGACCAACCCTCTCCTGCTCGCGGGCATCGCCTTCGAACTAGCCTTCACCAGCGCCTTGATCTACTTGCCGCCCCTGCAGGGAATATTCGGCACGGCCCCGCTTCCTGTCGATGTAGTTCTCATTATCATGTCGTTTCCCGTGCTCGTGTGGGGGACTGACGAACTACGGCGCGCAGCACGACGCAGGCGACAGAGCCGACGACAGCGAGACGGCGAGCTGCACCCTCGCGTGGAGGTGGCGAAGAAATGAGGAGGCACCCCTGAATCACATAGCATATCTTCGCGTAGCCCTTCTTCGAACAAAGCAAATACAGGAGCAATCTTCGGATCGCTCCCAGCCCGACGAGAAGGAGTGAGAACAGTGCATGCATTCGTTTATCACGGGCCTGGGAAAGGATCCTGGGAATCCGTAGAAGACCCAAAAATTGAGCAGCCCACGGATGCGCTGGTACGGATTGATGCCACGACGGTGTGTGTGGGTGATCTACATGCTCTCCAGGGAAAAGTGTCGGACGTACATCCAGGAACAATCCTGGGGCACGAAGCTGTCGGCGAGGTAATGGAAGTGGGATCCGAGGTGCACAACGTGGTCTCGGGAGACGAAGTAGTCGTGTCGTCCATTTCCTCCTGCGGTCACTGCATGTCGTGCCGCGACGGTATGTACGGCCAGTGCACTCAAGGGGGAGGGTGGCTCCTGGGACACGAAGTGAACGGAACCCAAGCAGAATTCGTCCGGGTCCCGTTCGCAGACCATTCGACCCATAAGCTCCCGTACGCCATGGATCGAGATACTGCCGTCCTGTTCTCAGAGGTCCTGCCCGCCGCGTTCGAACTTGGGGTACGCAATGGAAAGGTGCGCCCCGGATCCGTAGTCGTAGTAGTTGGAGCCGGGCCTGTCGGCCTGTCGGCGCTTGTTATCGCGGGAATCTACTCCCCCGCCCGAGTAATCTCGGTCGATCTTTCGCCGGCACGGCTGGCTGCGGCTACCAGCGTCGGCGCTGATGACGCCGAGCTTCCAGGACGCCTGATTTCAGACCTGTCCGACGGTCCGGGAGCTGATGTGGTAATAGAGGCGGCGGGAAGTCCAGAGAGTTTCATACTGTGCACGCGCGTCGTGCGCTCAGGTGGACACATCGCAAATATAGGCATGCACGGGGCGCCAGTCACCCTGCACCTTGAAGAGCTTTGGCGGAAGAACATCACCATCAGCACGGGTCAAGTGAATACCTCTTCCACCGCATGGCTTCTAGATGTACTCACTCCCGAGCACATCTCTGCTCTATCGCGAATTATTACAGATAAGTGCGACCTCGAAGACATACTTCAAGTATATGAAACTGCGTCCATGGCGGTTCAATCCGGGGCGCTGAGAACGGTCCTGCGACCGGCCCCCTACTAGAGAATTCTCCGTAAGTGCTGCCGGGCACACGACGCACATTAATTGTGATCACGGGGACGACGCCCTAAACCTCAGCCCGCCTCCCGAAGAGAACTGAGGTCGAGGCATTCCGCAATTCAACGCAGATACCGGAGCGCAGGCCTGACATCATGACGCAAAGGAAAGTAGAGATATCTCCATGAAGAACCTTGAAGTCGCAGATTTGATGACCCGTGAGGTCGTTTCAGTTGTTACGTCCACTTCCTTCAAGGAGGTAGCGAAACTGCTCGCACAACATGACATCAGCGGGCTACCTGTGCTCGACCACGAGGACAAGGTGGTTGGCGTCGTCTCTGAAAGCGATATCCTACGGCACCAGGTGATACTGCACAAAAAGAGCAGCGGTGCCTTCGTGTCAGCAGAAACGAAAGTAACGGCTGCCGAGATCATGTCGGTCCCGGCAGTAACCATCCACCCGCACGAAACAGCGGCAGGTGCCGCCCTGCTGATGACACGCCATTTCATAGACCGGCTACCCGTCGTCGATCACCACGATAAAATCGTCGGAATCGTGACACGCAGAGACCTACTGCTCCTCCTGCTGCGCCCTGACAGCGAGATACGCCGTGCAGTTGAGCAGATACTCGTGGACACCATGAAAGGTGAAGCAAATAAGGTTGGTGTCCACGTACTGAACGGTGTCGTAACCCTGGAAGGTCAACTGGGCGACTGGCGCCGAGGTGACATTCTGACGCGCCGCGCCGAAGCTGCGGATGGAGTCGTCGCAGTCGTAAACCATATGAAATAACCCGCATCAGCAGCGGCGTCCGCGGTATTGCATCTTCGAGGGGCCGGCCCACCGTACACGCGTCGGCATCCGCCGGTTGGCCAGTCCTTCCGATACTCCGATACCGCGCTGGGCCGCTTCCGCCATATCCGCCGGATCCACGCGATCGACGCCGCGGCCGGCCCCTGTCCGGAAGTAGTTCACGGGCACAGCAGCCGCGAGCCCTTCAACGAGCTCGCCCAGATGAGAAGTGGTCGATATCGACGGCTGACACGGTCCTGGGATCCCGTTTCTCGGCGCACTGTCACTCCCCGGCGCTCTCCCCCACTGACGGTCCGGTGGACGGAGGCGCCCAGCCTCAATGATCGTGCACGACAATGCGGCGTCCGGTCACCCTGCTGGGTGACAGCACGATCCAGAGGTTTCGCCGCCCGCCGGCCCAGGGCGTCGTGGAGCTGTGCGGGGCTTCGAGCCGCTGAACCACCTCGGGTTCGGTGACTGTGCGCGCCTGACCGACGACCAGTACGCTCCACCCTCGGCTGAAGGCTTCGTCGATGTGATCCACCTCGAAGGCGGTCTCGTGCCCGGCCGCGTCCACGGGGCCGGAGTCCACCGATGTCCTGTAGGCGATTTCTCCATCGGTGCAGATGTAGTTGACCGGGAAGACGGCTGGTCCCTGCTCACTGCTGACGACTACACGGCCCACTCCGTGACTGCCGAGCAGCTTCCAGCAATCCTCCTGACCGAGTTCGACCAATTCGGGGTGATAGGCCGCTCGGCCCACCCCTGGAGGAAGGTCGACTGTGCCGCCCGTGAGCTCGTTCACCGTCGTCTCGAGCGCGTTGGCCAGTCGCAGCATGAAGCTCGGCCCGTGGGGGCCCGGCTTCGTCTCCACGTACTCGATGTATCCGGGCGCGGAGCCGGTGCGGAGCGCGAGTTCCGTTCGGGTTAGACCAAGGTGTTCACGGCGCGCGGCGACACGTCTGCCGATATCGCCACGTGCGTCGGCCCCGGGTTCGCTGGGGCCTTTCTGGGACCGGTCGGCGGCCATGACGGTTCACCTCTCTGCTTCAGGGGCGGCGCGTGCGGTTCCCTCATCGCTCAGTGGGACGATGCCCTGGCAACAAAAGCTCCGCTACCCGTTCACGCTATGCACCTATCGACGGCGCCGCATCGCGACCGTACTCAGTTGCCCTCGGCACCCCAGGCTGAGTGAAGGGCCGCGCCTCCCGCTTCCAGTCGGGCGACCGGCGCAGGAAAGGGCGGGGAGGATACGCAGTACATGCCGACGCGCTAGAAGAAGTGCACAGATCGCTCGTCTGAGCGTGTACCCGAATGAACCATTGCCAGACAGCCACGAGGTCAAGCGGTGCGCATGGACACGTCTCCGTACCACCCGGGCGCGTGCTCGCCGCGGCGATGATGATCTTCGGCGGAGCGATGGCCGTCCTGGAAGGGATCGCCAAGGACGACGTGTTCGTCTCGACCGCAACTACGCGTTGCAGTTCAGCGTGACCGGCTGGGACTGGGTCACCTCATCCTGTCCATCGTGTCGGCTTCGCGCTGTTCGCCGGAGCGTTCTGGGCCCGCGCCGTCGGCGTCCTGCTCACGGGCCCATGCCCATCGCGAAACCCGAGGTGGCGTTCAAGGAGGGCAGATGATGCCTCCTCCGGGCGACTCGTGGACATATTCTCGGCGTGGGCGGTGAATTGACGCACACGGGCCTTTGTGCCGACACGCCTGATATAGCAAATGCCATCTCCGGGGGGTGATCTGACAGATGATGCCCGATCATGGCTGAAGAACCGCTTCGCATTGCTGGGGCGCTGCACGAAAAGACAGCGTCGGCCGAGTTCTCCGTATCATGTCACCAGCGAAACTGGGCGGCGACGGTAGTCGCGTTGCTGATTCCTGGCATTCACGTCGCCGAGCCGGATGACCTCGCAAGAGCCATCGGGTTTACGCCGACGCCCAAGCGCACAAACGCAACACCCCGCAGTCAGGTCGCCCATGTCTATCCGAGCGACGACGGCCGGTAAGCGGTTGCGATCAGTCTGTAAGCATTCAGAAGGTCGTGGTCTGGGTCACTGTCTGACGATGTGACAGGTGGTGGGCGGGTGCGGCAGGATCCGTGCTCGTGTCGTCCGCCTT
>NZ_JBHVCT010000068.1:0-34807 GCF_042803195.1 Streptomyces sp. NPDC057428 | reverse complement strand
GCTCCCTGGGTTCCAGGGAGCGGGCCGGGCCTCTGCCGTGGGCGCGCCAGGTTCGTCGCGCCGGCTCACCAACGCCTTTGCCGGTGAGGGGCGTTCGCGAGTACAGAGGGGCCCGCGGAACCTCCCTGCGGCCTTGTGGTCGAGTGCACTCCACCTCCTAGACTGACGAGCCCGACCAGCCATCGACGGAGCACCCGTATGCGCTATCGAGTACTCGGCAAGACCGGCATCGAGGTCAGCACCCACTGCCTCGGCACGATGATGTTCGGCACCATCGGCAACCCCGACCACGAGGACAGCGCGCGCGTCATCAACACCGCGCTCGACGCCGGCATCAACTTCGTGGACACCGCGGACATGTATTCGGCCGGGGAGAGCGAGCAGATCGTCGGCAAGGCCCTCAAGGGCAGGCGCGACGACGTCGTACTGGCGACGAAGGTGCACTTCCCGCTGGGCCAAGGACGCAACCGCAGCGGCAACTCGCGCCGCTGGATCCTCACGGCCGTCGAGAACAGTCTGCGGCGCCTGGGCACGGACTGGATCGACCTCTACCAGGTGCACCGCCCCGACCACACCACCGACATCGAGGAGACTCTGTCCGTCCTCGGCGACCTGGTGAGGGCGGGCAAGATCCGCGCGTTCGGCTGCTCCACGTTTCCCGCCGAGGACCTCGTCGAGGCTCACCATGTGGCCGAGCGGCGGGGCCTGATGCGTCCGCGCACGGAGCAGCCGCCGTACTCGATCCTCGCGCGCGGCGTCGAACGGTCCGTGCTGCCCACCGCCCGGCGCCTGGGCATGGGCGTGCTGACCTGGTCACCGCTGGCTTCGGGGTACATGTCCGGCGCCTACCGAGAGGGCCGGCCCGCCGATCTCACCACCGGCCGCGCCCGGCACACTCCGCACCGCTTCGACCCCGCCGTACCGGGCAACGTGGAGAAACTGGCAACGGTCGAACAACTCGCTCTGCTGGCGGAAGAGTTGGGATGCACCCTGCCGGAGCTGGCGGTGGCCTTCCCGTTGGTGCACCCGGCCGTCACGTCGGTCATCATCGGTCCGCGCACCATGGACCAGCTCACCTCGCTGCTCAAGGGAGCCGACCTCGTGCTCGACGACGCGACTCTCGACCGGATCGACGAGATCGTGGCACCGGGCACCGACCTCTATCGCGCGGACGGCGTCTGGCAACCGCAGTCCCTCACCGAGAAGGCGCACCGCAGGCGCCCCGCCGGGGAACGCGCAGCGGCCGGCTGAGCCTGCGGTCGGGGTCAGCGACTGAGGGGCAGCCGGCCCGGACGTACCGGCCGGCACCGGCTGCCCGTTGCCGGACCGCGCCGGACAAGGACCCTGGGCCCGGATCTCGTCCGGGCCCAGGGTCCTCGCGTTCGGTTCCCGCCCCCTGTGCCGAAGCCGATGCCGGCCCGCTCCGATCATGGCCGACGGCGCCTTCGGCCAAACGGCTCAGCGACCCCGCAGCGAGCGGTACGTCGCCACGAGCGCGGCGGTGGAGCTGTCCAGCTGCTCCCCGCCGGCGCCCTCGGTCAGCACCGGTTCGATCTTCTTGGCCAGGACCTTGCCGAGCTCGACGCCCCACTGGTCGAAGGAGTCGATGTTCCAGACCGCGCCCTGGACGAACACCTTGTGCTCGTACAGCGCGATCAGCTGGCCGAGCACCGACGGTGTGAGCCGCTCGGCGAGGACGGTGGTCGTCGGGTGGTTACCGCGGAACGTCTTGTGCGGCACGAGCTCCTCGGGCACACCCTCCGCGCGGACCTCCTCGGGCGTCTTGCCGAAGGCGAGCGCCTGGGTCTGGGCGAAGAAGTTGGCCATGAGCAGGTCGTGCTGGGCGATCAGCCCGGGCAGCAGGTCCTGGACCGGCGACGCGAAGCCGATGAAGTCGGCCGGGATGATCTTCGTGCCCTGATGGATCAACTGGTAGTAGGCGTGCTGCCCGTTGGTGCCGGGGGTACCCCAGACGACCGGGCCGGTCTGCCACTCGACCGGATTGCCGTCCCGGTCCACGGACTTGCCGTTGGACTCCATGTCCAGCTGCTGCAGGTACGCCGTGAACTTGGACAGGTAGTGGCTGTAAGGCAGGACCGCGTGCGCCTGGGCGTCGAAGAACTGGCCGTACCAGACACCCAGGAGCCCCAGCAGCAGCGGAGCGTTCTCCTCGGCCGGAGCGGTGCGGAAGTGCTCGTCGACGAGGTGGAAGCCGTCGAGCATCTCGCGGAACCGCTCGGGTCCGATGGCGATCATCAGCGAGAGGCCGATCGCCGAGTCAAAGGAGTAGCGTCCGCCGACCCAGTCCCAGAACTCGAACATGTTGGCCGTGTCGATGCCGAAGTCCGTGACCTTGTCCGCATTGGTGGACAGCGCCACGAAGTGCTTGGCGACGGCTTCCTGACCCGCCTTCAGCCCGGTGAGCAGCCAGTCGCGCGCCGAGGTGGCGTTCGTGATGGTCTCGATCGTGGTGAAGGTCTTGGACGCGACGATGAACAGCGTCTCGGCCGGGTCGAGGTCGTGGACGGCCTCGTGGAGATCGGCGCCGTCGACGTTCGACACGAAGCGGACGGTGAGCGAGCGGTCCGTGAAGGAGCGCAGCACCTCGTAGGCCATGGCCGGGCCGAGGTCGGAGCCCCCGATGCCGATGTTCACGATGTTCTTGACCGGCTTGCCGGTGTGACCGGTCCACTCGCCGGCCCTGACCCGGTCGGCGAACTCCGCCATCCTGTCCAGCACGGCGTGCACGGCCGGGACCACGTTCTCGCCGTCGACCTCGATCACGGCGCCGCGCGGGGCGCGGAGCGCGGTGTGGAGGACCGCACGGTCCTCGGTGGTGTTGATCTTCTCGCCGCGGAACATGGCGTCCCGGAGCTCGGCCACTCCCGTGGCGGCGGCGAGGTCACGCAGCAGACGCAGCGTCTCGTCGTTCACCAGGTGCTTGGAGTAGTCGATGTGCAGGTCGCCGACCCTGAGGGTGTACGCCGTCCCGCGGTCCGGCGCCTGCGCGAACAGCCGGCGCAGATGCGTGTCGCCGAACTCCTCACGGTGCTTGCCGAGCGCCACCCATTCGGGCAGCTGACTGAGCTTGGTTCGGCCTTGTGCGTTCATCCCGGAAATCGCCCACTTCTTCTCGTGCCTGCACCTTCCCCGCTGCATCTCCAACCTAATTGATCTGGAGGTTATGCCCGAGCAGCGGCAGGCTGGAGAGCGACACAAGCACTCCGGCCGGGCACCCAGGGGGTGACCGGTCGGTGAACAACTTCTAGAGCCGCGACCGGCAATGTTTGCGCGACGGGGCAAAGCTTGCCGGGAGGGGCACTAGATCTCGCCGCGGAGTTTCGCGAGGGCTTCAGCGAGGATGGCTTCGCCGTCCGCGTCGCTGCGCCGTTCCCGCACGTACGCAAGATGCGTCTTGTACGGCTCGGTGCGCGGCGGGGCCGGCGGGCTGTCCCTGTCCTGTCCGGCCGGGAAGCCACAGCGCGGGCAGTCCCAGGTCTCCGGTACCTGCGCGTCATGGGCGAAGCTGGGCTGCGTCTCGTGCCCGTTCGAGCACCAGAAGGAGATGCGCAGGCGCGGCGCGGACTCGCCTCGCTCGGCCTCCCCCATCGGCCCCGCTCCGACCCGGCTTCCCCGGATCGCGTTGCCACTTGCCACGGTCGTAACTCCCTGCGTGATGGTGCTCGAAGATGCCCCAGTCTACGTAAGGCCCAACGCGCGTCCAGTGAAAGGAGTTACACCCTCACCGGGATTCGCCGACGACGGGTCAGCTGTCCAGCTTGATCAGCAGCGCAAGGACGACAATGCACGCGAACCAGGCCAGACCAATCACAACGGTGATGCGGTCGAGGTTTCGCTCGGCGACGGACGAGCCACCGACGGAGGACTGCATTCCGCCACCGAACATGTCGGAGAGGCCGCCACCCTTGCCCTTGTGCATCAGCACCAGCAGCATCAGCAGCAGGCTGAAGACGATCAGGGCGATCTCGAACGCCAAAATCACGGCTGGTCCCTACTTTCCGGAATTCCATAGGACTGCTTGTACGAACAGCGGGGGCCGGGGGTATACCCCCCTCGGCCCCCGCAAGGGTACGACGGATCCGCTCCACCGCATACTCACAGGTGGCGGAAGCGGACGATCCTACTGGTCGCGGAAGCGGACGATCTTGACGAACTCGTCGGCGTCCAGAGCGGCACCACCGATGAGGGCGCCGTCCACGTCGGGCTGCGCCATGATGGCCGCGACGTTTCCGGACTTCACCGAGCCGCCGTACTGGATGCGGACGGCGTCGGCCAGCTCCTGCGAGTAGAGCTCGGCGAGCCGGCGGCGGATCGCTCCGCAGACCTCCTGGGCGTCCTCGGGGGTGGCGACCTCGCCGGTCCCGATGGCCCAGACCGGCTCGTAGGCGATCACGATGGACTCGGCCTGCTCGGCCGGGATGTCCTCGAGGGCGCCGTCGAGCTGGGCCAGCGTGTAGGGGACCTGGTCACCGGCCTTGCGGATGTCCAGGCCCTCGCCGACGCAGAGGATCGGGGTCAGGCCGTGCTTGTACGCGGCCTTCACCTTGGCGTTGCAGACCGCGTCGTCCTCACCGTGGTACTGGCGCCGCTCACTGTGGCCGACGGCCACGAACGTGCACTTCAGCTTGGCGAGCATGGAACCGGAGATCTCGCCGGTGTACGCGCCGGAGTCGTGGGCCGAGAGGTCCTGGGCGCCGTACTTGATCTTCAGCTTGTCGCCGTCGATCAGCGTCTGCACCGAACGCAGGTCGGTGAAGGGCGGCAGGACGGCGACCTCGACCGCGTCGTAGTCCTTGTCGGCCAGGGCGAAGGCGAGCTTCTGGACGTGCGCGATGGCCTCGAGGTGGTTGAGGTTCATCTTCCAGTTGCCCGCCATGAGCGGGATGCGTCCTTGTGTGGAAGCAGTCATTGAGGGTCAGTCCTCCAGTGCGGCGAGGCCGGGAAGCGTCTTGCCCTCGAGGTATTCGAGGCTGGCACCGCCACCGGTCGAGATGTGTCCGAACGCGTTTTCGTCGAAGCCCAGGATGCGTACGGCGGCCGCGGAGTCCCCTCCGCCGACCACGCTGAAGGCCGGGGAGTCGACGAGCGCCTGCGCGAGGGCTCGTGTGCCTTCGGCGTAGTCGGGGTGCTCGAAGACGCCCATGGGGCCGTTCCAGAAGACGGTGGCCGCGTCGGCGAGCTTCGTCGCGTACAGCTTGCGGGTCTCGGGCCCGATGTCCAGGCCCTCCTGGTCGGCCGGGATGGCGTCGGCGGCGACCGTGGTGGGGTTGGCCGGGGCCTTCGTCTTCAGGTCCGGGAACTCGCGCGCGACCAGGACGTCGACGGGGAGAACGAACTCCACACCGAGCTCCTCGGCCCGCTTGAGGTAACCCTGGACGGCCGGGACCTGGTCCTCCTGGAGCAGCGAGATGCCGACCTCGTAGCCCTTGGCCTTGAGGAAGGTGTACGCCATGCCGCCGCCGATGAGGATGCGGTCGGCCTTCTCCAGCAGGTGGTCGATGACGCCGAGCTTGTCGGAGACCTTGGCACCGCCGAGGACCACGGCGTACGGGCGCGCGACGTCCTCGGTGAGCTTCTTCAGGACACCGACCTCGGTGGCGATCAGGCCGCCGGCCGCGTGGGGCAGACGGGACGGGAGGTCGTAGACCGAGGCGTGCTTGCGGTGCACGGCGCCGAAGCCGTCGCCGACGTAGACGTCGGCGAGCTCGGCGAGCCGGTCCGCGAAGGCGCCGCGCTCGGCGTCGTCCTTGGAGGTCTCACCGGCGTTGAAGCGAAGGTTCTCGATGACGGCGACCTGGCCGTCGGCGAGACCGGCGACCGTGGAGCGGGCGGACTCCCCCACGGTGTCGGTCGCGAAGGCGACCTCGGCCCCGAGCAGTTCCCCCAGGCGCGCGGCTGCGGGCGCCAGCGAGAAGGCCGGGTCCGGGGCACCCTTGGGGCGGCCGAGGTGCGAGGCGACGACGACGCGTGCGCCGGCTTCGGCGAGCCGGGCGACCGTCGGCCGGACGGCGCGGATGCGGCCGTCGTCGGTGATCGTGGTGCCGTCCAGCGGCACGTTGAGGTCGGCGCGGACGAATACCCGCTTGCCCGCGACCCCTTCGTCGAGAAGTTCGTCGATCGTCTTCATCTGTTAGCGGTACTCCTTGGAAGGACGGATGAGCACGCAAGGGGCTCGGACGGCGCCACGTCGCGCCGTCCGAGCCCCTTACTCACATCGAAATGCCTGCCGATCCGAGGATCAGAGCTGGCCGCCGACGAAGACGGTCAGGTCGACGAGGCGGTTGGAGTAACCCCACTCGTTGTCGTACCAGCCGAGGATCTTAACCGAGTTGCCTTCCTGGACCATCGTCAGGGAGGAGTCGAAGGTGCAGGACGACGGGTCACCGACGATGTCCGAGGACACGATCGGGTCCTCGGTGTAGGTCAGGAAGCCCTTGAGGTCGCCGTCGTCGGACGCCTTCTTGAACGCGGCGTTGACCTCGTCCTTGGTGACCTCGCGCTTCAGGGTCACGACGAGGTCGGTGGCGGAACCGGTCGGTACCGGGACGCGCATCGCGATGCCGTCGAGCTTGCCCTTGAGCTGCGGGAGGACCAGGGCGGTCGCCTTGGCGGCGCCCGTCGTGGTCGGGATGATGTTCTCGGCGGCGGCGCGGGCGCGACGCAGGTCCGAGTGCGGGAAGTCCAGGATGCGCTGGTCGTTCGTGTACGCGTGGACCGTCGTCATCAGGCCCTTGACGATCCCGAAGTTCTCGTCGAGGACCTTGGCCATCGGCGCCACACAGTTGGTGGTGCAGGAGGCGTTGGAGATGACGTGGTGGTTGACCGCGTCGTACTTGTCCTGGTTGACGCCCATCACGATGGTGATGTCCTCGTCCTTGGCCGGAGCCGAGATGAGGACCTTCTTGGCGCCACCCGCGATGTGCTTCTCGGCGTCGGCCTTCTTGGTGAAGATGCCGGTCGACTCGATGACGACGTCGACACCCAGCTCACCCCAGGGGATGTCGGCCGGGTTGCGCTCGGAGAGCACCTTGATGGTGTGGCCGTCGACGGTGATGGTGTCGGCGGTGTGGCTGACCTCTGCCTTGAGCCGACCCAGAATGGTGTCGTACTTCAGCAGGTGGGCAGTGGTCGCAGTGTCACCCAGGTCGTTGACAGCCACGATCTCGATGTCCGCACCCTGCTCCAGCAGCGCGCGGAAGTAGTTACGACCGATGCGGCCAAAGCCGTTGATGCCTACGCGGATCGTCACGAACCGATCTCCTCGTTAGGAACGCCGGTTTCGATGCCGGCGAGTTTTATTAGGGATGTCCCCGACCGCCTCCGACCCTACCTCCCCCAAGGCCCGGGAGTGACATCGAGCGGGACGGTCCGGAGAGGGAGTTACCTACTCTCCGGTAGGAGCACACAACTCCGGTTCCGGACCGGCCTCGGCCGCGGACTCGGCGGACCCGGCGATCACCAAGCGTCAACACACCCTCCCGGCCGCTCCCTTGCGATGCGGGCACGCCAAGCTGCACACACCGTCACGCCGTCACCGGGAGTCACCGGACCGGGTCGGGCCCAGGTAAACGCCGTCTGCGGCACCCCGTTCGGCAATGCCACCGCGGGGCATGTTTTTTCGCCGCACACGGATTCGATCCCGCTCAGCGCGCTCAATTGTGCGGAGGGGATCTCAATGGATGAATTCAGGGCCGTCGCACCCTTTCGGCGTGCACGGACGGCAGAACCGCCGGATCTTATCCGCTCATTCTCGCGGGGCGGCGCTCAATCGATGAGCTGCAGCCTTTCGGCCAATTCCGCTCGGGGTTTCGAAGCGGGGCGGCAGACCGGCTCCGGGCGCGGCCGTCGGCGGCTTGCGCAGGTGCTCGTGCCTGTGCGAGACGGCCCGCCGCACCGGGGGCGGGCCGCCATGCGGTCGCCCGCCGCTGCGGGGCGGGCGTCGTGTCGCAGCTCTCAGCCGACGAGCCCGTCGGCCATCTCCTCGCTGAGCGTCGCCTCCGTGCCGGGGATGCCGATGTCCTGGGCCCGCTTGTCGGCCATCGCGAGCAGGCGCCGGATCCGGCCCGCCACCGCGTCCTTGGTCAGCGGCGGGTCGGCGAGCGCGCCCAGCTCCTCCAGAGAGGCCTGCTTGTGCTCCATGCGCAGCCGGCCGGCCGCCGCGAGGTGCTCCGGAACCTCCTCGCCCAGGATCTCCAGCGCGCGCCCCACCCGGGCTCCCGCGGCCACTGCGGCGCGGGCCGAGCGGCGGAGGTTGGCGTCGTCGAAGTTGGCGAGCCGGTTGGCCGTGGCGCGCACCTCGCGCCGCATGCGGCGCTCCTCCCACGCCAGCACGGACTCATGCGCGCCGAGCCGGGTCAGCAGCGCGCCGATCGCATCGCCGTCGCGGACGACGACACGGTCCACGCCGCGCACCTCACGGGCCTTGGCCGCGATGGAGAGCCTGCGTGCGGCCCCGACCAGGGCGAGCGCGGCCTCGGGACCGGGGCAGGTGACCTCGAGCGAGGAGGAGCGGCCGGGCTCCGTCAGCGAGCCGTGGGCTAGGAAGGCGCCGCGCCAGGCCGCCTCGGCGTCGCAGGTGGCCCCCGAGACCACCTGCGGCGGGAGGCCGCGGATAGGACGGCCGCGGCCGTCCACCAGTCCGGTCTGGCGCGCCAGCTGGTCACCGCCGGCCACCACCCGCACCACGTAGCGCGAGCCGCGGCGCAGTCCGCCAGGAGCCATCACGATGAGCTCCGAGCTGTGCCCGAAGATCTCCAGGATGTCCCGCTTGAGCCGCCGGGCCGCCATCGCGGTGTCCAGCTCGGCCTCGATCACAATCCGGCCGCTCACCAGGTGCAGCCCGCCCGCGAACCGGAGAATCGCCGAGACCTCTGCCTTTCTGCAGCAGGTCCGGGTCACGGGAAGCCGAGAGATTTCGTCCTTCACCGCTGGCGTCATCGCCATGGGCCGATCCTTCCATGCATCCGAAAAATACGGTCGTACGCGGCGGCCAACAGCTCCGGATCGTGAATCGGAACGCCGTCGGGTGAGGCCACGGGGGCCAGCTCGACCGCGGCTCCGAGCCGCAGGGCGGCATCGGCGAGGGACTCGCGGTCGGGCACGGCGGCCTCGTCGGCCAGCACCACGTTCATGGCGAGTTTAGGGGCGTGTCGTCCCAAAACCTCCAAATGACGCTGCGGTGAGAAGCCTTCTGTTTCACCGGGCTGCGGCGCGAGGTTCAGCGAGAGGACCTTACGCGCCTTCGTGGTCACCAGCGCGTCGAGCAGTTCGGGCACCAGGAGGTGCGGAATCACGGAGGAGAACCAGGACCCCGGCCCCAGTACCACCCAGTCCGCGTCGAGGACCGCGGCAACCGCTTCGGGGACCGCCGGAGGGTCGGCGGGAACCACGTGGACGGACTGCACCTCGCCCGGCGTCAGCGCCACAGTCGCCTGGCCGCGTACGGTGGAGACGTCGTCGGGCCACGCCGGATCGTGTCCGCGCACCAGCGCCTGGAGCTCCAGGGGGACGGCGGACATCGGCAGCACCCGGCCGTGCGCTCCGAGCAGCTTGCCGACGAGGTCGAGGGCCTGGACGTGGTCGCCCAGCTGTTCCCAGAGGGCGACGATGAGCAGATTGCCCACCGCGTGTTCGTGCAGGTCGCCCTTGGACTCGAAGCGGTGCTGGATGACCTGGGACCACGTACGGCCCCACTCGTCGTCGCCGCAGAGCGCCGCGAGCGCCTTGCGCAGGTCACCGGGCGGCAGCACACCGAGCTCCTCCCGGAGCCGGCCGCTGGAGCCGCCGTCGTCGGCGACGGTGACCACGGCCGTGAGGTCACCGGTGATCCGGCGCAGTGCCGTGAGCGACGCCGACAGCCCCATGCCTCCGCCCAGGGCGACGACCTTGGGCTGCGCGCCCCGCTTGCGCCCGGAGAGGGCTGCCGTGGCCCTGCTCAGACGCCGCTGACGCAGATTGCGACTGGTCACTCGCGCCCCATGTCCCGGTGGACGAGGACGGTCTCGATGCCTTCGGTGGACAGCCGGGCGGCCAGCTTCTCCGACATCGCCACGGAGCGGTGCTTGCCGCCCGTGCAGCCCACGGCGATGGTCACGTAGCGCTTGCCCTCACGGCGGTAGCCGGCGGCGATGAGCTGCAGGAGCTCCGTGTACTGGTTGAGGAACTCCTTGGCGCCGGGCTGGTCGAAGACGTAGTCGGACACCTCCTCGTTGAGCCCGGTGAAGGGACGCAGCTCCGGTACCCAGTGCGGGTTCGGCAGGAAGCGGCAGTCGACGACGAGGTCGGCGTCGACGGGCAGGCCGTACTTGAAGCCGAACGACATCACCGTCGCGCGCAGCTCCGGCTCCTCGTCGCCGGCGAACTGGGCGTCCATCTTGGCGCGCAGCTCGTGCACGTTGAGGCTGGAGGTGTCGATGACGAGGTCGGCGTCACCCCGCAGCTCGCGCAGCAGGTCCCGCTCGGCCGCGATGCCGTCGACGATGCGGCCGTCGCCCTGCAGCGGGTGGGGGCGGCGCACGGATTCGAACCGGCGCACGAGGGCGTCGTCGGAGGACTCCAGGAAGACGATCCGCCGGGTGACGCTCTTGGCGGCCAGGTCCGCGAGGGACTCCCGGAGGTTGTCGAAGAAGCGGCGTCCCCGGACGTCGACGACGACGGCGATGCGGGCGACGTTGCCCTGGGAGCGGGCGCCGAGTTCCACCATGGTGGGGATCAGCGCGGGCGGCAGGTTGTCTACGACGAACCAGCCCAGGTCCTCCAGACACTTGGCGGCGGTACTGCGCCCGGCGCCCGACATACCGGAGATGATGACCAGCTCCGGGATGACGGGCGTGGTGGCCTCGGCCGTCTCCGTGGTGCTTCCGCTTCCCGTACTCACGTGTACCGCTCCGTCTGCTCGGTCGCCTTCGTCCTGGCGTTCATGCGCGTGCTCGTTCATGTCGTGCTGCCCCCGTCGTCCTCTTCAATGATCTCTCCTGTGGCGGTGTTCACGGCGGGTGCGGCCGGAGCGGCGGCGGCGAGGGCGGCGGCAACCGACTCCGCCGTCCTGCGCCCTATCCCCGGGACCTCGCAGATCTCGTCGATTGTGGCCTGCCGCAGCCGCTTCACGGAGCCGAAGTACTTGATCAGCGCCTGCTTGCGGGTCTCGCCGAGCCCGGCGACGTCGTCGAGCGGACTGGTGCGGATGCGCTTGGCCCGCTTGGCCCGCTGGTAGGTGATGGCGAAGCGGTGGGCCTCGTCCCGGATGCGCTGGAGGAGGTAGAGGCCCTCACTGGAGCGGGGCAGCACCACCGGGTCGTCGTCCGGCAGCCAGACCTCTTCCAGGCGCTTGGCGAGACCGCACACGGCGATGTCGTCGATGCCCAGCTCGTCCAGCGCCCGCTTCGCGGCCGCGACCTGGGGCTGCCCACCGTCGACGACGACGAGTTGCGGCGGGTAGGCGAAGCGCTTGGGCCGCCCGTCGTCCTCGCGGGGCTCCTCCCTCGACGGCGTCCCCGCGGCCGGGGCCGGGCCGACCGGGCCCGGGACGGTCGAGTCCGCCCCGGTGGGGTCCGTGGGGCTGTCGGTGCCGGTCAGGCCCGCTCCGGACGCCTCGCCCTGCTCACGGGACCCGGGCGCCGCCTCCCCGGGGGCCGGGGCAGGGCCCGTGGGCGCCGGGGTCTCCTCCCACTCCCCCGTCCGCTCCCTCTCCTGGAGGTACCGCTTGAAGCGGCGGCCGATGACCTCGTGCATCGACCGGACGTCGTCCTGGCCCTCGAAGCCCTTGATCTGGAAGCGGCGGTACTCGCTCTTGCGTGCGAGGCCGTCCTCGAACACGACCATGGACGCGACGACGTCGTCGCCCTGCAGGTGCGAGATGTCGAAGCACTCGATGCGCAGCGGCACGGTGTCGAGACCGAGGGCCTCCGCGATCTCCTCCAGTGCGCGGGAGCGGGTCGTGAGGTCGGAGGCGCGCCTGGTCTTGTGCAGCCCCAGAGCCTGCTGGGCATTGCGCTGGACCGTGCCCATCAGGTCCTTCTTGTCGCCCCGCTGCGGGATGCGCAGGCTGACCTGGGAGCCGCGACGGCCGGCGAGCCACTGGGAGACGGCGTCCGGGTCCTCCGGGAGCGCCGGGACGAGCACCTCCTTGGGTACGGAGTCGCCCGACTCCTCGCCGTACAACTGCTGCAGCGCGTGCTCGACCAGGCCGGCGGTGTCGACCGCCTCGACCTTGTCGGTGACCCAGCCGCGCTGTCCACGGACCCGGCCACCCCGGACGTGGAAGATCTGCACCGCCGCTTCGAGCTCGTCTTCCGCGACGGCGATCAGGTCCGCGTCGGTGGCGTCGGCAAGGACCACGGCGCTCTTCTCCATGGCCCGCTTCAGCGCTCCCGCGTCGTCGCGCAGCCGGGCCGCCCGCTCGTACTCCATGTCCTCGGCCGCCTGCACCATGTCCTTCTCCAGGCGGCGGATGTACGTCCCGGTGCGGCCCGCCATGAAGTCGCAGAAGTCCTCGGCCAGTTCCCTGTGCTCCTCCGGGGTGACGCGGCCGACGCACGGTGCGGAGCACTTGCCGATGTATCCGAGGAGACAGGGCCGGCCCGTGCGCTCGGCGTTCTTGAACACCCCGGCGGAACACGTCCTCACGGGGAAGACCCGGAGCATCAGGTCGACGGTCTCGCGGATCGCCCATGCGTGCCCGTACGGACCGAAGTAGCGGACGCCCTTCTTCTTGGCACCGCGCATGACCTGGACGCGCGGGAACTCCTCGTTGAGCGTGACGGCGAGGTAGGGATAGCTCTTGTCGTCCCGGTACTTGACGTTGAACCGGGGGTCGAACTCCTTGATCCAGGTGTACTCCAGCTGCAGCGCCTCCACCTCGGTGGAGACCACGGTCCACTCGACGGATGCGGCCGTGGTGACCATCGTGCGGGTACGCGGATGCAGGCCGGCCAGGTCCTGGAAGTAGTTGGCCAGGCGCTGGCGCAGGTTCTTGGCCTTGCCGACGTAGATCACCCGGCGGTGATCGTCGCGGAACTTGTAGACCCCCGGGGAGTCGGGGATCTGTCCCGGCTTGGGGCGGTAGCTGGAGGGGTCTGCCATGTCTCACACCCTACTTGCGGGCGGTGACACAGCGGCGTTTCCGTGACACCGGTGACCGGTGGCACGCGTACCCGGCCGCAATTGCGCGGCCCTTGCGGGCGTCAGTCGTCACGCGGGCGGCCGCAGGCTCAGTGCGCCCGTCGGACGGCGGGACGCCGTCGGGCCGCGAGGCCCCCTGAGTCCACCGGCTCCCGGTCAGGCGTCGGGGCCCGCGACGAGCCGTCCGCCCTCGACCTTCACCGGGACCGCGGGCAGCGGCACGGTGGCAGGACCCTGTACGGCCTTGCCGGTGGTGACGTCGAAGCGGCTGCCGTGGCAGGGGCAGTTGCCCACGTTGTCCTCGACCTTGTCCAGCAGGCAGCCCGCGTGGGTGCACTGCGCGCTGAACGCCTTGTACTGACCGGCGGCGGGGCAGCTCACGACGACCCGCTGTTCCCGGTAGAGCTTCGATCCGCCGACCGGAACCTCGTCCGGGGCACCGAGTTCCACGGGCGCGGTGGGCGTCGGCGTCTGCGCGTGACCGAGCTTCGACTCGGTCGAGCAGGCGGCCACTCCCAGCCCTGCGACGCCGGCGAGCGCGGCGCCCTTCAGCACGGTACGGCGGGCGGCGGGCAGGCCGGACATGCGGTCTCCACGGGTCGGGGGGACAGAGGGCCGCCGTGTCCGTCCGGGGGCACGGACACGGGTCGCGCCCGAGGGCATGGGCGACAGACCCGACGATACCGGCGGAGAACGACGGCCTTCCCACCGGCCCCACCGGCCCTCGCCGCCCCCCGGACGCGGCACGGCCCCCGGCACCGCGGGGCCGCCCCCTCGGCGCCGGGGGCCGCCCCCGCGCGTGCGGTGTCAGGCCTTCCGCGCGCGGGTGGCCTTCTTCGCGGCGGGCTTGCCGGCCGCCGTCTTCGCGGTCGTCCTCGCCGTGGCCGTGCGTCGGGCGGAGGTCGCCTTCGCGGCCACCGCCTTCTTCGCGGCCGCCCTGCCGGCCGGCTTACGGGCGCCCGGCACCGTGGCGTCGGCGACCCGGTCCGCGCCGAGGACCTCCTGGAGGAACTTCCCGGTGTGGCTGGCGGGCACCGCGGCGACGTGCTCCGGGGTGCCCTCGGCGACGACGAGGCCTCCGCCGTTGCCGCCCTCGGGCCCCATGTCGACGACCCAGTCGGCGGTCTTGATGACATCGAGGTTGTGCTCGATGACGATCACCGTGTTGCCCTTGTCGACCAGGCCCGACAGCACCGAGATGAGCTTGCTGATGTCCTCGAAGTGCAGACCGGTCGTCGGCTCGTCCAGGACGTAGACCGTGCGGCCGGTGGAGCGCTTCTGCAGCTCGCTCGCCAGCTTCACCCGCTGTGCCTCACCGCCGGACAGTGTCGGCGCGGACTGGCCGAGCCTGACGTATCCGAGGCCGACCTCGTTGAGCGTGCGCAGGTGGCGGGCGATGGTCGGGACGGCCTCGAAGAACTCCAGGCCCTCCTCGATCGGCATGTCCAGCACCTCGGCGATGGACTTGCCCTTGTAGTGGACCTCCAGCGTCTCCCGGTTGTAGCGCGCACCGTGGCAGACCTCGCACGGGACGTACACGTCGGGAAGGAAGTTCATCTCGATCTTGATCGTGCCGTCACCGGAGCAGTTCTCGCAGCGGCCGCCCTTGACGTTGAAGGAGAAGCGCCCCGGCAGATAGCCGCGGACCTTCGCCTCCATCGTCTCGGCGAACAGCCTGCGGACGTGGTCGAACACACCGGTGTACGTCGCCGGGTTGGACCGGGGCGTGCGGCCGATCGGCGACTGGTCCACGTGCACGACCTTGTCGACGAGGTCGTCGCCGTCGACTCGGGTGTGCCGCCCGGGGACCGACTTGGCGCCGTTGAGCTCGCGCGCCAGGTGGGTGTAGAGGATGTCGTTGACCAGGGTCGACTTGCCCGAACCGGAAACGCCGGTCACGGCCGTGAGCACGCCGAGCGGGAAGGAGACGTCGATGTCCTGGAGGTTGTTCTCCCGGGCACCGTGCACCGTGAGCCGGCGCTTCGGGTCGACCGGGCGCCGGGCGTCCGGCATCTCGATCGACCGCCGGCCGGAGAGGTACTGCCCGGTGATCGACTCCTTGTTGGCGAGGAGCTCCTCGAGCGAGCCCGAGTGGACGACCTTGCCGCCGTGCTCACCGGCGCCCGGGCCGATGTCGACGACCCAGTCGGCGACCTTGATGGTGTCCTCGTCGTGCTCGACGACGATGAGCGTGTTGCCCATGTCCCGGAGTCGGACCAGGGTCTCGATGAGCCGGTGGTTGTCGCGCTGGTGCAGCCCGATGGACGGCTCGTCCAGGACGTAGAGCACCCCGACGAGACCGGAGCCGATCTGGGTGGCGAGCCGGATGCGCTGGGCCTCGCCGCCGGACAGGGTGCCCGCGGCACGGTTCAGCGAGAGGTAGTCGAGACCGACGTCCACGAGGAACCTCAGCCGCTCGTTGACCTCCTTGAGCACCCGCTCGGCGATCTTCTTGTCGCGGGCGTTCAGCTTGAGGCGGCCGAGGAACTCGGCGCACTCGCTGATCGACATCGCGGCGACCTCGGCGATGGACTTCTCCATCACCGTGACGGCGAGCACCAGCGGCTTGAGCCGGGTGCCCTTGCACGTCGGGCAGGCCACCTCGCGCATGTAGCCCTCGAGCCGCTCCCTGCTGGAGTCGCTCTCGGCCTCGGAGTGACGCCGCTTGACGTACTGCACGGCGCCTTCGAAGCGCGGGGTGGTGTAGGCGCGCTCGCGGCCGTACCTGTTGCGGTAGCGCACCTCGGTCTGGATCTTGTGGCCGTGGAGCAGGGCCTTCTTGGCGCGCTGCGGCAGTCCGGCCCACGGGATGTCCGTGCGGAATCCGAGGGCCTCCGCCAGCGCGTTGATCTGGCGCCCGAAGTACTCCTTGGTGTGGCCGTGCGACCAGGGGTGGATCGCGCCCTCGTCGAGGGACTTGTCCTCGTCCGGGACGATCAGCTCCGGGTCCACCTCCATCCGCGTGCCGATGCCCGTGCAGTCGGGGCAGGCGCCGAAGGGGGAGTTGAAGGAGAAGGAGCGGGGCTCCAGCTCCTCGAAGGAGAGGTCGTCGTACGGGCAGTAGAGGTGCTCGGAGTACATCCGCTCACGCTCGGGGTCGTCCTGCTCGAGGTCGACGAAGTCGAGGACGACCATGCCGCCCGAGAGGCCCAGCGCGGTCTCGACGGAGTCGGTCAGCCGGCGCTTGGCGCTGTCCTTCACCGTGAGGCGGTCGATGACCACCTCGATGGTGTGCTTCTCCTGCTTCTTCAGCGTGGGCGGCTCGGACAGCTGGATCGTCTCGCCGTCCACCCGCGCCCTGCTGTAGCCCTTGGTCTGGAGGTCGGCGAAGAGGTCGACGAACTCGCCCTTGCGCTCGCGCACCAGCGGGGAGAGTACCTGGAAGCGGCTGCCCTCGGGCAGCCCCAGCACCTTGTCCACGATGGCCTGCGGAGACTGGCGCGAGATCGGCCGGTGGCACTCGGGGCAGTGCGGCTTGCCGATCCTGGCGAAGAGCAGCCGGAGGTAGTCGTAGACCTCGGTGATCGTGCCGACCGTCGAGCGCGGGTTGCGCGAGGTCGACTTCTGGTCGATGGAGACGGCCGGCGAGAGGCCTTCGATGAAGTCCACGTCCGGCTTGTCCATCTGGCCGAGGAACTGGCGCGCGTACGAGGAGAGGGACTCCACGTAGCGCCGCTGGCCCTCGGCGAAGATCGTGTCGAACGCGAGGGACGACTTGCCCGATCCGGAGAGCCCGGTGAAGACGATGAGGGAGTCACGGGGCAGATCGAGCGAGACGTTCTTCAGGTTGTGCTCGCGCGCGCCACGGACGATGAGACGGTCGGCCACGCCGGTCCGCACCTTTCTGGAGAGAAGCGGGGGAACTGAGCCCCGTCCCAGGGTATGGGGGGCGCCACAGCGATGTATGAAGCTTTCGACTCCGAGCGTATAGCACGCACATTCGATTTACGGACGACCGCAGACACCTTCACCCGAACGAGTGTCGAAGGTTACGCTCGGCGCATGATCGACCATGCGCGTGACCTGGAAGCTGTACGTGAAGCGACCGATCGGCTGCTCAGTGCCACGGGCAAGACGGACGACGGATTCCTTGCCGGAGCCTCACGACTGCCGGGCTGGAGCCGCGGCCATGTTCTTGCCCACCTGTCACGTAACGCCGACGCCCTCGTAAATGTTCTCCAGGGGCGTCCGATGTACGCGAACAGCGAAACCCGGGACGCGGACATCGAGAGGGACGCGCCCCGTCCGCTCGAGGAGCAGCTCGCCGATCTGCGCGGGAGCGGCGGGGCCTTCCTGGCCGCCGCCGCCACGCCGGCCGACTGGTCGCGTACGGTCACGCTGCGCAACGGCGTGACGGACTCCGCCTCCCGGATCCCCTTCAGGAGGTGGGTGGAGGTCGAGCTGCACCACGTCGACCTCGGGGCGGGCTACGAGCTGGAGGACCTGCCGGAGGAGTTCGTGATCCGGGAGAACGACTTCCTCGCGGAGCGGTTCGCCGGGCACCCCGGTGTCGTTTCCACGACCGCGGTCACCGAGGACGGCCGGATCTGGACCACCGGTGGCGGCGCAGACGGCCCCGCGGTCACGGTCCGGGGCAGCGCGACGGACATCCTCGGCTGGCTCTGCGGGCGCCGCGACGGCTCCGCGCTCACCACCGAAGGCGGCAGCCTCCCCGCACTGCCTCCGCTATAGGCTTCGTCACATGACGTACAGCGGAGCGGTCAGGGTCGGCGGACCCGCGGATGTGCACGAACTGACGGATCTGATGATCTCGAAGGTCGCCGTCGGACCGATGAACAACAACGCGTATCTGCTGCGCTGCCGGAACACGGGTGAGCAGCTCCTGATCGACGCCGCCGCGGAGGCCCCGATCCTGCTGCGCCTGATCGGGGAGGACGGCATCGCCTCCGTCGTGACGACGCACCGGCACGGCGACCACTGGCAGGCCCTCGCCGAAGTGGTGGCCGCGACCGGAGCACGTACGTACGCCGGGAGGTACGACGCGGAGGGCATCCCCGTCCCGACCGACGAGCCGGTCGAGGACGGTGGCACGATCCGGGTGGGCACCGTCTCGCTGACCGCCAGGCACCTGACCGGGCACACCCCGGGTTCCATCGCGCTGGTCTACGACGATCCGCACGGCGCCCCGCACCTCTTCACCGGGGACTGCCTGTTCCCCGGCGGGCTCGGCAACACGCACAAGGATCCCGAGGCGTTCGCGAGCCTGCTCCACGACGTGGAGACCAAGCTCTTCGACCGGCTGCCGGACGAGACGTGGGTCTACCCGGGGCACGGGCACGACACGACGCTCGGAGCCGAGCGGCCGCACCTGCCGAAGTGGCGCAAGCGCGGCTGGTGAAGCAACGGGAACGCCGGACGGCCGGGCCCCCAGGGGCCCGGCCGTCGGCTTGTCCGCCCGGCGCTACTTCCGCGCGCCGACGTTCTCGTTGCCGTCCTCCTTGGCGGCCTCCTCGGCCGCCGTCTTCCTCCTGGTGGCGATCAGGCTGGTGATCGTGGTGACCACCAGGACGCCGCAGATGACGGTGAGGGAGAACGGGATCGAGATCTCCGGGACGTGCACCCCGGACTCGTGCAGTGCGTGCAGCACCAGCTTGACCCCGATGAATCCGAGGATCACCGACAGGCCGTAGCTGAGGTGGACCAGCTTCTTCAGCAGACCGCCGATGAGGAAGTACAGCTGACGCAGGCCCATCAGCGCGAAGGCGTTGGCGGTGAACACGATGTACGGGTCCTGGGTCAGGCCGAAGATCGCGGGGATGGAGTCGAGCGCGAAGAGCACATCGGTGGTGCCGATGGCGAGCATGACCACCATGAGCGGGGTCATGACGCGCTTGCCGTTGTTCCGGATGAAGAGCTTGGTCCCGTGGTACCTGTCGGCGACACCGAAGCGGTGCTCGATCGACTTCAGGAGCCGGTTCTCCTCGAACTCCTCTTCCTCGTCGTCGGCCCGCGCCTCCTGGATCAGCTTCCAGGCGGTGTAGATCAGGAACGCGCCGAAGATGTAGAAGACCCACGAGAAGTTGGCGATGACCGCGGCGCCGGCGGCGATGAAGATCGCACGCAGGACCAGGGCGATCAGCACACCGATCAGGAGTACCCGCTGCTGCAGGTGGGAGGGCACCGAGAACTTCGCCATGATCAGGACGAAGACGAAGAGGTTGTCGACACTGAGCGACTTCTCGGTGATGAAGCCGGCGAAGAACTCGCCCGAGGCCTGACTCTCGCCGAAGACCAGCAGGCCGAGTCCGAAGAGGGCCGCCAGCGCGATCCAGACGACGGTCCAGATTCCGGCTTCCTTGGTCGACACGTCATGGGGCTTGCGCCCGATGAAGAAGTCGACGGCGATGAGGGCACTCAGACCGAGAATGGTCAGCACCCAGAGAGTCCATGAAACGTCCACTGCGCCTCCGGCAGTTCGCTACGGCTATAGATCAGCGTCGTCGCTGCCGGAGGTCTCTTCCACCCGGGCGCGCGGGCTGCGCGCCGGGCCGGCGCCCCGGGACCGGTCACAGTCCGTACTGACGGGAACGCCGCGATCGGGAGTACTCCCCTCCGCACCAAGAACAGTACAGGAAGCACCAAGAAACGGTAAAGTCCGCACCAAGTCGTGATCAAGGAGCCTGGTCAGCGGCCGGTGAGGCCTGACCGGCTGTAGGGATCGCTCCTCAGCGTCGGCCGTCGCGCCGGGCCGCCGCCACCAGCGCGAGGACCTGTTCCAGGACACGGCTGCCCTGAGGGGTTCCGAGCGGCTCGTACGTCCAGGCGTGCCCCACCCAGGGGTCGGCGAGATGGTCGTCGGCCACGGGAGTGATGCGCAGCAGGGAACGCCACAAGGGGTCGAGCACCGGTCCGTAGGCGCGGGCGTCCTCCCGGTCGGCCACCATCATCAGGTGCACGCCCACCGAGGGGCCCTCGTCCGCGAGATATCGCAGTTGGGTGACGGCCCGGTCGTTGAAACCGTGCGGGAAGTCGTTGACGATCAGCAGTTGCTCGCCGGGGTCCAGGTCCGGCGGCAGCGAGTCGGCGGCACCGGCCCGGATCGCCATCTGCACCAGATCCACGCGCCGGGTGAGCTGGGCGAGGACCGAGGACACGCCTCCCGGGCCGGCGGCGGGCGGCCCGTCGAGGGCGCCCGATGAGACCAGGGGCGCGAGAGCGCCGGCGGCGGACCCCGCCGGGTCGATGACGTGGACGGAGAACTCGTGGGCGGGATAGACGGCGAGGAGCCGCGCCGCCAGTGAGACCGCGGTCTCCATCGCGAGCCTGCGCAACTGGTCCCCGCCCGTGGCTGCGGCCGCTTCGGAGGCGGTACGGCCGCTGTCGACCCAGATCCCCCGCTCCAGGGGCAGGCGCACCAGCAGTGGGATGCGCAGGTCGGTGCGCTCGGGAAGGTGGAGGTCGCCGATGCGCAGTGCCATCGGGATCTCCATGGGGACGCGGTAGCCGTGCCAGACCGGGTTGTCCCATCCCGCGTAGGCGGCCGGCAGGGCCGGCTCCACGACCGCCGACTCGGCGGCCAGCTGAGCGAGGTCGCGGTCGAGCGCCTCGCGGGCCCGGGTGGTCAGCGCGTCGCGCTTGGCCATGGCTTCGGCGCGGGCCCGGTCACCCGTCCCCCCGATGCGGCTGCGTGGGTCGGAGAGGGTGCGTTCCAGCTCCTGGTCCATGCGGGACTCGGCGAAGTCGACGGCGCTGCGGTGGGCGGCGACCGCGCGGGCGAGATCCTCGAACATCCCCCAGATCTGGTTGTAGAGGCGCTCGTCCATGGACCAGCCCGTCGCGTCGCCGGCGACGGGCTGCGCGGGCTGTCCGGGTGCGGCCGGTGGCGCGGTCGCAGGAGGCGGCGGGGCGGAGTGCTGGCGGCGGGGGTGCGCGTAGTCGATGGGCCCGCCGGCCGTGTCGGGGCCCTGCGGGGGCGTGCGGTCGTCCGGTGTGCCGGGGGCCGGGGCGGGCAGCGGGACAGGTGCCGGGGCGGGCGGCGGGACGGGGGCCGGAACATCGCCTGCGGCAGGCGGAGGCCCCGCGGGGTGGCGCACCCGCTCACCGTCCGGGGTGCGGGGCGGGGGCGCCAGGGAGCGGGCGAGCCCGGAGGCGACCGCCTCCTGTATCGAGGCGGCCAGCTCCGCCGCCTCGGGGAGGCCCTGGTCGGCGAGCATCTCGGCGAGTCCCGCGGCGTATCCCTGGCCGACGGCACGGACCTTCCAGAGGCCCTGGCGGCGGTAGAGCTCGATGGCGGTCACGGCGGACTCGGTGTCCAGTCCCGTGAGGGTGAACGTCGCGATCTCCGTGCCGTCGAGCCCCGTGACGGCGACGAACGGCGCGGCGACGGCGCCGAACCGGCCGGGCCGTCCGGCCCCGACGGGCAGCGCCAGGAGCACGGTGACGCGGTGCACCGCCTCCGGCAAGGCGTCGAGATCGACGGCCAGCCGGTGGTCGGCCGCCGCCTGCTGCGACACCTCCAGCCCGGGCAGCCGGTGCGAGCCTGGATGGGCGATCCACTCGACGCTCCGGACCGTGCCCCGCTCGTCCCCGAGCGTGGCCCCGGCGACGACGGGCGAGCCCGCCGACACCCTGATCTCCAGGCGCGTCTGGGGCAAGGCGTGATTCTGCCCCCGGACCAGCTCGGCCGTCATTGCCCTGTCCCCTCGACGTTCGATGTGGAGCCCTGCCATGGGCGCAGCTCCCGGCGGCCGTGGCCTCCGGGAGCTGCTCGTACGGATGTGAGGGCCGGGTGCGCCCCGCGGGCCTACAGGTGCGGCAGGATCGCCGGCATCAGGTCCTGGAAGGTCCGGCCGTTGGCGGGGTTGCCCAGAGCGGTCATCTGCCATCCGGCACCGGCGCGGTGCACCTTTGCCATGATCTGGGCCGTGTACTGGCCACCGCCGTCGAGCGTGTACCGGGCGAGTTCCTGGCCGTTGGTCTCGTCGACGATGCGACAGAAGGCGTGTCGCACCTCCTGGAACGTCTGGCCTGTGAAGGAGTTCACCGTGAATACGATCTGGTCGATGTGGACCGGGACCCGCTGGAGATCGACCAGGATGGCCTCGTCGTCCCCGCCCGAGCCGGCGCCGCCGACCAGGTTGTCGCCGGTGTGCTTGACGGAACCGTCATCGCTGACGAGGTGGCGGAAGAACACGACATCCACGGGCTGCTTGTCGGCGAAGAGCACCGCCGAGGCGTCCAGATCGATCTCCCGGGTGCGCGAACCGAACAGCCCGCGGCGCGGGGCCGCCTGCCAGCCGAGCCCCATCCGTACCGCGGTCAGGGTCCCCCCGTCGCTCTTCTGCAGGCTGATGGCCTGGCCCTTGGTCATGTTGACCGTCACGCGCTGTCCCCTCTCCGCTTGCCCCGCAACCGTCGGTGTGCGGCGTCCCCGCACCCTAGCCAGTCCACCGGGGCGAGAAGCAGTGGTAGGCCGTTTCTGTGTCGGTCCTGCAACACTGCGGATCCCACCGGTCAGGCCAGCCCCGCCTCCCTCATCTGACGCAGCTCCTTCTTCAGCTCGCCCACCTCGTCCCGCAGGCGCGCGGCCACCTCGAACTGCAGGTCGGCGGCGGCCGCACGCATCCGGTCGGTCATCTCCTCGATGATCCCCGCGAGCTCTGCGGCGGGGCGGTCCGTGACCGCCGCGGCACCCTTCTTCGCCTTGCCCCCCGCGGCCGCCTTGCCGCCGAGTGAAGGGACGGGCGCCTTGGTGTCCTTCGCCTGCCGGTAGCCGGTGCCGAGCAGCTGCTCGGTGTCGACCTCCTCGCGGGCGATGGAGGCCACGATGTCGTTGATCTTCTTCCGGAGCGGCTGCGGGTCGACGCCGCGCTCGGTGTTGTAGGCGATCTGCTTCTCACGGCGCCGGTTGGTCTCGTCGATCGCCTGCGCCATCGCCGGGGTGATCTTGTCGGCGTACATGTGGACCTGCCCCGAGACGTTACGGGCGGCGCGCCCGATGGTCTGGATCAGCGAGGTCCCCGAACGCAGGAAGCCCTGCTTGTCGGCGTCGAGGATGGCCACGAGCGACACCTCCGGCAGGTCGAGGCCCTCACGCAGGAGGTTGATGCCGACCAGGACGTCGTACTCGCCGGAGCGCAGCTCGCGCAGCAGCTCGATGCGGCGAAGCGTGTCGACGTCGCTGTGGAGGTAGCGGACCTGGATGCCGAGTTCGAGGAAGTAGTCGGTGAGGTCCTCGGACATCTTCTTCGTGAGGGTGGTGACCAGGACCCGCTCGTCCTTCTCGGTCCGCTTGCGGATCTCGTGCACCAGGTCGTCGATCTGGCCCTCGGTGGGCTTGACCACGACCTCCGGGTCGACGAGCCCGGTGGGCCGGATGATCTGCTCGACGAACCCGTCGCCGCGGGAGAGTTCGTACTTGCCGGGGGTCGCGGAGAGGTACACCGTCTGGTTGATCCGGCCGAGGAACTCCTCCCACTTCAGGGGGCGGTTGTCCAGGGCCGACGGCAGCCGGAAGCCGTGGTCGACGAGGGTCCGCTTACGGGAGGCGTCGCCCTCGTACATCGCTCCGATCTGCGGCACGGTCACGTGCGACTCGTCCAGGACAAGGAGGAAGTCCTCGGGGAAGTAGTCGAGGAGGGTGTTGGGGGCGGTGCCCGGGAGACGGCCGTCGAAGTGCATCGAGTAGTTCTCGACACCGGAGCAGGTGCCGATCTGGCGCAGCATCTCGATGTCGTACGTGGTGCGCATGCGCAGCCGCTGGGCCTCCAGCATCTTGCCCTGCTTCTCCAGCTCGGCGAGGCGCTGCTCCAGCTCCTGCTCGATGCCGGTGACCGCCTTCTCCATGCGCTCGGGGCCCGCGACGTAGTGGCTGGCGGGGAAGACGTGGAGCGACCGGTCCTCGCTGATGACCTCGCCGGTGAGCGGGTGAAGGGTCGACAGCGCCTCGATCTCATCGCCGAACATCTCGATGCGGACGGCGAGCTCCTCGTACACCGGGAAGATCTCGATGGTGTCGCCGCGGACCCGGAAGGTGCCGCGGGTGAACGCGAGGTCGTTGCGGGTGTACTGGATCTCGACGAAGCGGCGCAGCAGCGCGTCGCGGTCGACCTCGTCGCCGACCTTGAGCTGGACCATCCGGTCCACGTACTCCTGGGGGGTGCCGAGGCCGTAGATGCACGAGACGGAGGCGACGACGACGACGTCGCGCCGGGTGAGCAGCGAGTTGGTGGCGGAGTGCCTCAGCCGCTCGACCTCCTCGTTGATCGAGGAGTCCTTCTCGATGTAGGTGTCCGACTGCGGGACGTACGCCTCGGGCTGGTAGTAGTCGTAGTACGAGACGAAGTACTCCACCGCGTTGTTCGGGAGGAGCTCGCGGAACTCGTTGGCCAGCTGCGCGGCGAGCGTCTTGTTCGGCGCCATGACCAGGGTGGGGCGCTGCAGCTTCTCGATCATCCAGGCGGTCGTGGCCGACTTGCCCGTGCCCGTCGCGCCGAGGAGGACCACGTCCTTCTCGCCCGCACGCACGCGCCGGTCCAGCTCCGCGATGGCCGCGGGCTGGTCACCGCTGGGCTGGTAGGGACTGACGACCTCGAAAGGCGCCACAGAACGTTCGATCTTCGAGACTGGCCGCATGCATCCACGGTACGGCCACCCACCGACAACGGCGGCGGATCAGCGCTCGCGCGGCTGCCGGTACTCCCTGCGCGAGGCGGTCTCGTAGGGGCGCGGGCGGCTGCGCTGGACGGGGATCGACGTCATGTGCCCGCCGCGCCGGGGCGCGTACGCCGGCCGGGCGGTCTCTTCGGGGCCGCCGGTCACCATGAGGGGGTCGATCATCACGACCACGGCCGCCAGCAGCAGGAAGCAGCCGGGCCCGACCATCATCGGGAGCAGCGAGGTCGGCGCCTCGCCGGGTGGTGCCTGTGCGGCTCCGGGGTGCAGATGGACCACGAGGGCGGCCATGCCGGTGTAGTGCATGCCGCTCACCGCCACGCCCATGACCACGCTGGCGCCGAGGCTGGGGAGGAAGCCGTGGATGGAGACGGCCGCCCACAGGGCCGCTGTCGCGGCGACCACGGCGATGACGACGGAGAGCGAGACGGTGAGGGTGTCGTAGGCGAACTCGCCGTCGAAGTTCATCCCGGCCATGCCGAGGTAGTGCATCGAGGCGACACCGAGGCCGGTGATCGTCCCGCCGGTGACCAGCGCCATGCGCGTCGCACCCCGGTAGCCGACGAGGAAGATGCCGATGCCGACCATGAGGATCGCCACGGCGAGGCTCGCGTAGGTCAGGGGCCGGTCGTAGCTCACCGGCGCCTCCTGGACGCTGAAGCCCAGCATCGCGATGAAGTGCATCGTCCAGATGCCTGAGCCGATGGACGTCGCGCCGAGGGCCAGCCAGCCGGCTCTGGCGACGCCGCGCGTGCGCAGGGACCGCGTGGTGCAGCGCAGACCGAGGGCCGCGCCCAGGCACGCCATGACGAATGCCGTCACCGGTGTCACTAGGCCGTAGGTGAATCCGTCAACTGTGCCCTGCATTCGTGTACGCCCTTCGCGGTGGCCCGGGTTCGGGGGTGACCCTAAAGGGCAAGGCCCGGCAAGCAAACATAAGAACGGCATTTTATCCGCCCTCGGAGGCGCTCCGGTTCCCGTCGCGACAATCCGTTCACATCATGACCATCATCGTTCTGTCGCCCGTCGGGGGCGGTCGGCATGTTCCGCATACCCATGTCCCGACGCGAGGAGTGCACGTGTCCGTACGCACAGCAGCCGCCTCGACTGCCGTGGCCGCCATGCTCGGCGTCTGCGTATCGCTGCCGCCCGCCCAGGGGCAGGCATCGGCCGCCGGGAGCGCCCCGGAGGTCTTCGCGCACCGGGGTGCGTCCGCCTACGCCCCGGAGAACACCCTGGCGGCCGTCGACGCCGCCGACGCCCTGGGCATCGACTGGGTGGAGAACGACGTGCAGCTCACGAAGGACGGCGTGCCGGTCGTCATGCACGACACGACCCTGAGCAGGACCACGGACGCCGAGGAGGTCTTCCCGGGCCGTGCGCCCTGGGCGGTCGGGGACTTCACCGCGGCGGAGATCGCGAGGCTGGACGCGGGCAGCTGGTTCGGCCCCCGGTTCGCGGGTGCCGGGGTGCCCACCCTCGCCCGGTACCTGCACCGCGTCGAACGCAACCGCCAGAAGCTGCTCCTTGAGATCAAGAGCCCGGAGACCCACCCGGGGATCGAGAGGGGGACGCTGCGCGTCCTGCGGGAGGAAGGGTGGCTGGACCCCGGTCACGTCCGGCAGCGGCTGGTGATCCAGAGCTTCGGTGCAGAGAGTGTGAAGACTGTCCACGCGCAGCGCCCCGACGTCGTCACCGGCTTCCTCGGCACCCCGGCGGTGGCCGATCTCCCGTCGTACGCGACGTTCACGGACCAGATCAATCCGTCGTACACGACGATCGGCGCCGATTACGTCGCCGCCGTACAGCGGCTGAAGGGCGCCCACGGCAAACCGATGCGGGTGAACACCTGGACGGTGAACGACGCGGGGAAGGCCACGGAGGTGGCCGGTTTCGGCGTGGACGGCATCATCACGAACAACCCGGACGTCGTCCGGGACGCCACCCGCTGAACGCACGCCCCGGGGCGTTGTCGGTGGCCGGCCGTACGGTTGGTCCATGGAGAGCAGCGAGCAGGTCGTGGAGTGGTCCGTCGTGCCGAGCGCCATCGGGCCCCTCCTGCTCGCCGCGACCCAGGCGGGGCTGGTGACCGTGGCCTTCCACGCGCGCCCGGCCGCCCGGGACAAGGCGCTCGCGCAGCTGCGCACGCGGCTGGGCGCGGAGCCCGTCCGGGCGCCGGACTCCGACCTGCTGGCCGGACCCGTGCGCCAGCTCGCCGCGTACTTCTCCGGGGACCTGCGGGAGTTCTCGCTCCCGCTGGACTGGTCGCTGACCTCCGGCTTCCACCGTGAGGTGCTCCGTGAGCTGGCCTCCGGCGTGCCGTACGGGGCGGTCGTGGGGTACGGAGACCTGGCCGCCCGGGTCGGCCGGCCCGACGGGGCACAGGCCGTGGGGGCCGCCATGGGATCCAACCCGCTGCCGGTGGTGGTGCCGTGCCACCGGGTGGTGGAGAGCGACGGAGGGCTCGGCGGGTTCGGCGGTGGCCTGGAGACGAAGCGGCAGCTGCTGGCGATCGAGGGCGTGCTCCCGCAGCCGCTGTTCTGAGCCCGGCCCGGTACCGCGGCACTCGGGGCCAGGGATCCCCGGGCCGATGTCGCACGCGGGTGCGAGCTGGCACACTGCGGCGGTGACGACAGCCTCTCCTCCCTCCCGGATCACCGCCGCCGATCTGCCCGCGTTGCAGCGCCGCACCTCAGCCGTGCTCATCGGCAGTCAGATACTCGGCGGCCTCGGCGTGGCCGTCGGTATCGCCCTCGCCCCGGTCCTGGCGTCCGAGGTGAGCGGTTCCGAGGCCTTGTCGGGGCTCGCGCCCACCGCGTCCGTGACGGGCACGGCCCTCCTGTCGCTGCCGCTGGCCGCCCTGATGGCGTCGCGGGGAAGGCGCCCGGGGCTCGTCCTGGCCTACCTGGTGGGGTCGGCCGGGGCCCTCCTGGTGGTGACCGCCACCGTCATGGGCAGTTTCCCGCTGCTGCTGCTCGGGATGGCCGGTTTCGGGGCCGGCTCTTCGGCCAACCTCCAGGCCAGGTTCGCGGCGGCCGACCTCGCGGAGCCGGACCGGCGGGGCCGGGCGATCGCCACCGTCATCTGGGCCACCACGATCGGTTCGGTGCTGGGCCCCAACATCGCCGCCCCGGCGAGCCACGTCTTCAGGGACACCTTCGTGCCGGAGGCGGCGGGCCCCTTCGCCTGGGCGTCGGGCATCTTCCTGATCACCGGCGTCCTGGTCGCCGTGCTGCTGCGCCCGGACCCGCTGCTGACAGCCCGCGCACTCGCCCCCAAGGACACGGCGACCGCCGCGAACCGTTCGCTGCGGGCGGGCGTCGCGGCGGTCCGCGCCTCCCCGATGGCGAGGCTGGCCCTGGTGACCGTCGCCGTGTCCCACACCGCGATGGTCTCCATCATGGTCATGACCCCTGTCCACCTCGGGCACCACGGCGCGGACATCCAGCTGATCGGTCTGGTGATCAGCGGGCACATCGCGGGGATGTACGCCTTCTCCCCCGTCATGGGACGCCTCGCCGACCGTGTCGGACGGCTGGCCGTGATCGGGCTGGCCGCCGGCCTGCTGTGCTGCGCGGCCCTGCTGGCAGGCACGTCGGGCGACGGTCACGCCCGGACGGCCGCCGGCCTGTTCGTCCTCGGCCTCGGCTGGTCCGCGGGGCTGGTCGCCGGCTCGGCGCTGCTCACGGACTCCGTGCCGCAGGCCGCGCGGGCAGCCGTGCAGGGGCTCTCCGACCTCACGATGAACACGGCGGCGGGTGTGGGCGGCGCCCTGGCCGGGGTGATCGTCTCCCGGCTGGGGTACGGCTGGCTCAACGCGGCCGCCGCCTGTCTCCTCCTGCCGATGGCCGCGCTGGCGCTGCGCAGGTCGCTCGGGCGGCCTGCCAGGGACTCCGCGAAGGCCTGACACCCGGGCGGTTCGCCAACGTCCCGGCCGTGCGGGTTTGCGGCCGGGACGCCTGCGACAGGGATGGGGCATGCCTCTGAACCCATCGTCATCGACGGCGTCGAATCAGCAGGAGACCGGCGGTTACGCCCCGTTGCTCTCCGCCGAGGTGCGCGAGGCCCTCGGCGCGGGCGCACCCGTCGTCGCCCTGGAGTCGACGATCATCGCGCACGGTCTGCCACGCCCCCGCAACCTCCGGGTCGCGAAGGAGCTGGAGGAAGACGTGCGCGGGGCAGGAGCCGTGCCGGCCACGGTCGCCGTACTGGACGGCCGGGCGCACCTGGGTCTGACCGCAGCCCAGTTGGAGCGGGTCGCCGTGGACCCTGACGTGCGCAAGCTGGGTCACCGCGACCTCGCACCGGCCCTGGCACTGGGCGCGAGCGGGGCGACCACCGTGTCGGCGACGGCGTTCCTCGCGGCCCGGGCGGGCCTGCGTGTCTTCGCCACCGGCGGACTGGGTGGTGTGCACCGGGAGTGGGCGCAGACGCAGGACGAGTCCGCCGACCTCCGCCTCCTCGCACGTACCGGCATCACGGTGGTGTGCTCGGGTGTGAAGTCGGTCCTGGACGTGCCCGCCACCCTTCAGCGCCTGGAGACGCTCGGCGTGGGTGTGCTCGGTTACGGCACGGAGTACTTCCCCGGCTTCTACCTGAGCAGTTCCGGCGAGCCGGTCGACTGGACGGTTCGCACGCCGCAGGAGGTGGCGGACGTGATGCGGGCCCGGGAGGAACTCGGCGGCGCGCAGGCCTCGCTGATCGTCGCCAATCCGGTGCCGGGGAAGGATCAGTTGGATCCGGAGCTGCACGACCGGGTGCTCGCGCGCGCCCTGGACGCCTGCCGCAGCAAGGGCGTCACGGGGCAGGCCGTCACCCCGTTCCTCCTGGAGTACCTGATGCGGGAGACCGGCGGCGCCTCCCTGGAGGCCAATCTCGCTGCCGTACGCGGGAACGTGCGGCTGGCCGCACGGATCGCCGTGGCGGCTGCGCGGTGACCGGCGGCGCGCTGCTCGTCGTCGGGGAGGTGGTCAACGATGTGGTCGTCCGGCACGCCTGCGTGCCGGTCCACGGCACGGACACGCCCGCGCGGATCACGACACTGCCCGGTGGCGCGGGTGCGAACGCGGCCTGCTGGGCGGTGCGTTCAGGCTGCCGGAGCGTGCGCCTGCTCGCCCGCGCCGGGGCCGAGTCGGCGTCCTGGCACCGGGAGGTGCTGCGGAAGGCGGGCGTGTGCCCGCTGCTGGCCGTGGACACCGAGGTGCCGACCGGCACTGTGGTGGCCCTCGTCGACTCCTCGGCCGAGCGCACCTTCCTCACCGACAGCGGCGCGGTCCTGCGCCTGTGTCCGGACGACTGGTCCCCGGCGCTGCTCGACGGTGTGGCCCGCCTCCACGTCTCCGGTTACCTGCTGTTCGCGGAGCCCAGCCGGACGACGGCGCTGCTGGCCCTGCGTGAGGCGCGCCGCCGGGACGTGCCGGCGAGTGTGGACCCGGCGTCCGCGGGCTTCCTGGCGGAGCTGGGCGCGGGGGCGTTCCTCGATCTGGTCGGCGGTGTGGACCTGCTGCTGCCCAACGCGGACGAGGCCCGTGAGCTGACCGGGCTGGCGGACCCCGCGGACGCGGCGGCCAAGCTGAGCCGTCACGTCGCCCGTGTGGCCGTCACGCTCGGGGACCGGGGGGTCGTGCTGGCGTCCGGCGGCGCGGTGACCGCGCGGGTGCCCGCAGCGCCGGGTGCGGTGCCGGTCGATTCGACGGGGGCGGGCGACGCCTTCACCGGGGCATTCCTTGCGGCCCTCGTCGCGGGGGCGGACGAGGTCACGGCGGCCGGGACGGGCTGCCGGGCCGGGGCCGAAGCCGTCGCCACGGTGGGTGGGCGCCCGGGGCCGCGACCCTCCTAGCTAGTGCCGCGACCGGCAATGTCTGCCCGGTAGGAGCGTCGGCGGGTGCGTGCGATCGCAAGGCGGCCGGAAGTCCTTGTAGCGGAGCTACCAGGGCTTTTGGCCAACGCAGCGAGCGTGCGTGCTGGGCGGCGCGACGGGGCAAAGCTTGCCGGGAGGGGCACTAGTCACCCGCCGAGCCCGGTCCACGCCGGGCGCCCCGGGTCGTCGGCGCGTACCACGACGTCCGCGCGGGCGGCCGGTGCGACCTCGTCGTCGTACCGGGCGAAGGCGGGCAGCGTCCACCGTTCGCCCTCCGGGGTGCGCCGTCGCAGCGCACCCGGGGAGAGGCTCAGATGGATGCCGAGGTCGAAGGGGAACCACTGGCCGAGGATCAGCGGGCCGTGCAGGACCAGCACGCCGCCCTCGGGCAGTTCGCGGTACGGACTGCGGGTCGCCCGGTCGGTGACGGGGTCCCAGAGGTCGGGCAGCACGCGTCCGCTGCCGCCCGCCTCCAGCGGCCGGAACACCTCGCGCCACAGCGCGCCGGTGTCGAACCATCCGTCGGCGTACGAATCGGGGTCCTCCTTGCCGTACTCGTAGCGCAGGCTGGCCGGCCGCAGGAAGCCGCCGGTGGAGACGGTGAGCACGGGGCGCCCGAGGGAGCGCAGCACCTCGGCCAGGCGCCCGGCGGGCTCCTCCGGGCGAGCCGCCGGCGCTCCGTCGACCCCGATCCGCAACCAGGACCCGCCGTCGGCCGGTTCCAGTCCGTCTGCGTGGGCGGCCAGGGTGCCGGCCAGCCTTTCCCAGGTGATGGGTTCAAATCGCACGTACGCATCATCGCCCCCTGCCGCACATGATGCGTATGGATCTCGCGCACCTCCGGCCGGTGAGGCTCAGCCGGCGGACGCGCCCCGGGCGGCAGGACAGTCGACCGCGTCCGCGTCGTCGGACAGAGCGCTGCCCTCGGGAAGGAGATAGGTCACCCACAGGACGACAGGCTCCGTCCCGAGGTTGCGCCCGATGTGCCGGTGGCGGGTGCCGGACGGCTCGATGAAGGACGTTCCCGCGGGAGTCACCTCGACGGAGCAGTCGTCGAGGGTCCTGGTCAGCGTCCCGGACTTGACGACAGCGATCAGCTGACCGCTGTGGGTGTGCCAGCCGGTGGATCCGCCGGGCGCCACGGTGATCTCCCTGAAGGTCACGTCGGTGCGGCCCTTCGGTGTCTTCACCTTGAGCTTGCCCTGGGACGTGCCGACGGCCACGACCGTGGCACTCACCCCGCTGCCCGGTGTGGCGACCGCGGCCGTCGGCAGCAGTCCGAGGACGCCGACACACGCACCGACGGGCAGGGCCCTGCGTCCCGCCCGCCACTTCTTCGCACCGCTCCCGCTCTTCGCACCGATCGTCCCGCCGAACTCCATGAACGACTCCTCAGCATCCGCGCCCGATGAACGCCCACACGCTACAGGCGAGTTGGGCTCGGCGTGTCAGGAGCGCTGCTTCGGCCGACCCGGAGTTCGGCGGCGAGGGGGCCGTCTCCGGACACCTGCGCACCACCGTCCCGTACCGCCTCGGCGATCGTGAGTTCGCCGCGCCCGACGGCCAGGGCGATGTCGGTGGTGAGCGCGAGGCAGGCGTCCGGCTGCACGGCGGGGCCGTAGCCGTACGCCTGGCCGCCGGTTGCCTGAGCACCCGTACTGATGTGGAACTCCCCCTCGTCCAGTCTCACTTCAACGACCCCGTGATGCGTGACGCCGTCCAGGGCGCGCAGCAGGGGCAGCGCGAACCAGTGCGCCCTGACCGCATCGGTGGGGCGGCGCTCGGCGAGCGCGGGCGCCCCCCACCGGGCCAGCGCGGTGAGGACCGGGAGCAGTCCCCGGCCGTGCTCGGTCAGTTCGTAGACCGTGGCCGCTGCCGGAGGCGGGAGCCTGCGGCGCACGGCGAGGCCACCCTGCTCCATGTCCTTCAGCCTGGATGCCAGTACGTCCGTGCTCACTCCGGGCAGGTCGGCGTGCAGGTCGGTGTACCGGCGTGGGCCCGCCAGCAGTTCACGGACGATCAGCAGCGTCCAGCGGTCACCGACGGAGTCGAGGGCTCGGGCGGCGGCGCAGTACTGGTCGTAGCTCCGGCGGCGGGCGGGGCGTGCGGGCTGTTGCTGACGAGGCATGAGACGCAGTCTAGACATGTTGTTGGACTTTCCAAGTCCAAGCTTGGTAAAACCAAGTATCGCAATCCAGGGTTGGGGAGGCACCGCATGGAGTTCCGGCAGTCCAGCAAGCTCGACGAGGTCTGTTACGAGATCCGGGGGCCGGTCATCGAGCAGGCCGACGCACTGGAGGAGGCGGGCCACAGCGTCCTCCGCCTCAACACGGGCAATCCGGCGCTCTTCGGCTTCGAGGCACCGGAGGAGATCGTCCAGGACATGATCCGGATGCTCCCCCGGGCGCACGGCTACACCGACTCACGCGGCATCCTCTCCGCGCGCCGCGCGGTGGCCCAGCGCTACCAGGCGATGGGGCTCGCCGATGTCGACGTGGACGACATCTTCCTCGGCAACGGCGTGTCCGAGCTGATCTCCATGGCGGTGCAGGCACTCCTGGAGGACGGCGACGAGATCCTCATCCCGAGCCCCGACTATCCGCTCTGGGCCGCCGTCACCACACTGGCGGGCGGCAGGGCGGTCCACTACACCTGCGACGAGGGGGCGGACTGGAATCCCGACCTCGCCGACATGGCCTCGAAGATCACCGACCGCACCCGGGCCATGGTGATCATCAACCCGAACAACCCGACGGGTGCCGTCTACCCCCGCGAGGTCCTCGACGGGATGCTCGACCTTGCCCGCAGGCACGGCCTGATGGTCTTCGCCGACGAGATCTACGACCAGATCCTCTACGACGACGCCGAGCACCACAGCGTCGCCGTCCTGGCACCGGACCTGCTCTGCCTCACCTTCAGCGGGCTGTCCAAGACGTACCGCGTCGCCGGGTTCCGCTCGGGCTGGATGGTCGTGTCCGGACCGCAGCAGCACGCCAGGAGCTATCTGGAGGGGCTGACCACGCTCGCCTCCATGCGACTGTGCCCCAACGCCCCCGCACAGTACGCGATCCAGGCCGCGCTCGGCGGCCGCCAGTCCATCCGGGAACTCGTCGCACCGGGCGGCAGGCTCCACGAACAGCGCAACCGGGCCTGGGAGCGTCTCAACGAGATCCCCGGGGTCTCGTGCGTGAAGCCGAAGGGCGCCCTGTACGCGTTCCCGCGCATCGACCCGAAGGTGCACCCCATCGTCGACGACGAGCGCTTCGTACTCGATCTGCTGCTGCGTGAGAAGATCCAGGTGGTGCAGGGCACCGGCTTCAACTGGCCCCGCCCGGACCACTTCCGCATCCTCACCCTGCCGCACGCCGACGACCTGGACGCGGCGATCAGCCGCATCGGCCGCTTCCTGAACGGATACCGCCATTGAAACCTCCCCCTCGTGAACGAGGGGGATTCCTGGCTCACTTCGCCTGACGCCTAGCAGGTGGCAGGGCTTACAAGATCAGCACCAGCCGGGTTGAGACCAGCCCGGACGAGCATCACGCGGGCGGAGTTCTTGTCTCTGGGCGAGACAGCTCCGCACGCGGTGCACGTATACGTTCTCTCGGAAAGGGGCAGTGCGTGCTTGGCTCTCGCTCCGCACCGTGCGCAGTCCATCGTGGTGTGCGCGGGGTGGACCAGGTGCACGGCACGGCCGTGCTTGCGGCCCATCTCCATCAGGGCACGCTTGGTCGCGCCGATCGCGGCGTCCGCCGCCTTCCTCGCCATGGTGGACTTCGCGAGGAACTTCGGCTTGAAATCCTCGACAGCGATCGCTTCGTGGTCGGCCGCGACCTTCTTGGCCCACTTGCGGGAGGTGTCCTGCCGCTGGTCGGCGACCTTCTTGTACAGCTTGGCGCGGAGCTTCTTCGCGTGCCGGCAGCCCTTCGAGCCGGCGTGGCCCTTCCCCGGCTTGCGCCGGGCCATCATCCGGTCGTAACGAACCAGCTTCACCTGCGCCTTCCTGCCGTGCTGCGCGTGGGGCAGGTCGTATGCGTCGGATGTGGTGGTCGCGGTCTCCCTGACACCCCGGTCGACACCGATCACGCGCCCGGTCGCGGGCAGCAGCTCGCTCTCGGCCGCGACGACGAAACTGGCGTACCACGCCCCGGTACCGTCCTGGTACACGCGCAC
>NZ_JBHVCT010000067.1:0-35721 GCF_042803195.1 Streptomyces sp. NPDC057428 | reverse complement strand
GTTCCACACCCAACGGCACCGCGCCCACTCGCCTTCAAGCCCGGTGAGCCCGGTGGACGACACACGCAAGCGGAAGCTGTACCGGGCGTGCCCGGCCCCCTCCACTGTCTCCCGCGCCGTCGCCATGGCCAAGACCCTAGCCTCACCCACTGACAATCAACCGAAGTGCAGGTCACAGCAGATGTGCAGAGAACTCCGCCGCTTCGCGGCTCCGCCCCAAGTACCCAATCCTCCCCGGCCTGAAGGCCGGCGCCTCCTGGGAGAAATCAGGTGACGAGCTGCCGGTCCTGCCGCGCTCCCGTGCTCACGCAGTTCGCCTCGCCGGATCTGGTGGGCGCGATCGTGGAGGGCGGCCTCGATCCGGCCGAAGACCCCCGCTGGGCGGAGTCGGGCGCCACGTCGCCCGCCGAGTACGCGCGCTGGTCCGGTCATCTGTGCGGCATGACGTGTCTGAGCATGGCACTGGGCACGGACTCGCCCGATCTGTTCGCGCTGCGGGACGGGGCGGTGAAGTACGACGCCTACACCGAGGACGCCGACGGCGTGATCAAGGGCCTGGTCTACGCGCCCTTCGCCCGGTACGCGTCCGAGGTGCACGGCCTCGACGCGGTCGTCCACCGCGAGCTGTCCCCCGCCGGGCTGCTCGCACTGCTGGACGCGGGCCGGAGCGTCATGGCGTCCGTGCACTACGGGATCAGGCATCCGCGGACACCCGCCCCAGGGCGCGGCGGCCATCTCGTGCTGGTCACCTCCCGCGCGGCGGCGTGCACTTCCACAACCCGTCGGGCACGACGGCGAAGACGCGTACGGCGACCCTGCCCCTGCCCGTCTTCGAGCAGTTCTTCGCGGGCCGCGGGGTCTCCCTGCCCGGCCTTACGAACACCGGTGGACGGCCGGGCGACGAAGGCTGACCACGTGCACGCTCGCCGTGGGCGGGTCGGTCGCGCCGCCGCGGACCGCGTCTGCCCGGGGAGTCAGTACCGGAGTGCGGTGAGCGCGGCCAGCGGGTCCGGGTCAGGCGCGGCGCGAGGCCACCAGTCGTCCTCTCCGGGGTCCGATTCGTAGCCGTACCACCGGCCGTCGTGGCCGAAGCGGAGCTGGAGCGTGCCCGCCGCGTTGGTCAGGTGGTTGCGCCAGGGCTGGAAGCGCGGGAAGTCGGCCGCGGCGAGGGCCGGTCTGGCCCGGTCGAACGGGCCGGCCGGCGGGTCCCATGGGGTTTCCAGCACGGCGAGCCCCTCGGTGCCGCCCTGCCGCCAGGCGGCGACCGCCCGGGCCAGATCGGTGGTGCTGCGGCCGGTGGCGAAGGCGAGCTCGCGATACAGCGCCCTGGTCGTGGCGGTGAGCCCCGCGGTGGGCCTGGACGCGGCGATCCGCACCGCGTCCTGCCAGGTGTCGAAGCCGGCGAGCGGGTCCTCCCCGGTGGTCAGCAGCGCGTGGGCACGGACGGCGGCGTCCGAGGCGAGGTACTCGAGACCGAGCGGGTCACGGGCGCCGGGCAGCTCCGGGTAGGCCGACGGCTCCCCGGGGTGCGGCGGGACGTGCAGCGGCGCGGGCAGCGGCGGCAGGAAGCGATCGGCGAGGGCCTCACCGGCGGGGACCGAGGGCATCTCGGGGACTTCGGGACGCTCGCGGGCGGAGTGTTCGGCGTTGCGGCGGCCGAGCTCGTCGAGGAGTTCACGCTCGCCGCGGCCGCGCATCAGCAGGAGGACGAACGGGTCGCTGTCCAGCAGCCGTGCCGTCTGGTAGCAGAGCGCCGCCACGTGTTTGCAGGGGCGCCCCCGGTCCGGGCAGGAACAGTCCGGGTCCAGGTCACCCGCGGTGGGCAGCAGCCGGATGCCGATCCCGTCGGCCGTGTCCACCAGGGAGTGCGGCATCTCCTTGTCGAGAAGCGCGGAAAGATGCCCCGGCCTGGCCGCGACGGCGTCGAGGAGCGTGTCCCAGTCGGCCGCCGAGAACGTGCGCAGGTGGAGCTCGGCACGGTAGGGGCGGGGGCGGCTGCCGTGGACGTAGGCGATGACCCTGCCCGGGGTGACGGTGACGGCCGCCACATGACCGCCGTCGGCGTACGTACGGCCACGGGCGAGCCGCGCCTCGTCCATCGACAAGGACTCCAGGGCGTCCACCCAGGCCCGGCCCCACCAGCTCTCCGCGAAGGGGCCCTCGGTGGCTGCGGCACGGGCGGGCACCGCCTCGAAGGTGCGCCGCAGATCGTCGGGCCCCGGTCGCGCCGACGGGCCCGCGCCGGGGCTCATGGCATCCTCCTGAGCGAGACGAGGTCGGCCAGGTCGCGGTCGTTGAGCTCGGTCAGCGCCGCCTCGCCGGACCCGAGCACCGCGTCGGCGATGGCCCGCTTGGACTCCAGGAGCTCGCCGATCCTGTCCTCGACCGTGCCTTCGGCGATCAGCCGGTGCACCTGCACGGGCTGGGTCTGTCCGATGCGATAGGCACGGTCGGTGGCCTGCTCCTCGACCGCCGGATTCCACCACCGGTCGTAGTGGATGACGTGGGCGGCCCGGGTCAGATTCAGTCCGGTGCCCGCCGCCTTCAGGGAGAGCAGGAAGACGGGGACATCGGCGGACTGGAAGCGGTCCACCATCCGCTCCCGCTCGGGCACCGGTGTACCGCCGTGCAGCAGCTGGGAGGCGATCGCGCGCGAGGCGAGGTGGACGGAGAGGAGCCTGGCCATCGACACGTACTGGGTGAAGATCAGGACGGAGCCGCCCTCGGAGAGGATCGTGTCGAGCAGCTCGTCGAGGAGGGCGAGTTTGCCCGAGCGCCCGGCGAGCCGGGTGGGCTCCTCCTTCAGGTACTGCGCGGGGTGGTTGCAGATCTGCTTGAGGGAGCCCAGCAGCTTCATGATCAGCCCCCGCCGGGCGATGCCCTCCGACTGCTCGATGAACGCCATCGTCTCGCGGACCGCGGCCTCGTACAGCGTGGCCTGTTCCCGGGTGAGGAAGACGGGATGGTCCGTCTCCGTCTTGGGCGGCAGCTCGGGCGCGATGCCGGGATCCGACTTCTTACGGCGCAGCAGGAAGGGGCGGACCAGCCGCGAGAGCCGCTCGACCGCTTCCTCGTTGCCCAGGCCGGCCGCGGTGCCGGTGTTCTCGACGATCCGGGCGTGCCGGGAGCGGAAGGCCTTGAGCGGGCCCAGCAGTCCCGGGGTGGTCCAGTCGAGGAGGGCCCAGAGCTCGGAGAGGTTGTTCTCGACGGGAGTGCCGGTCAGGGCGACGCGGGCCGGGGCGGGGATGGTGCGCAGCGCCCTGGCCGTGGACGAGTGCGGGTTCTTGACGTGCTGCGCCTCGTCGGCGACGACGAGTCCCCAGGTGTGAGCGGCAAGCTGCTCGGCGCTGGAGCGCATCGTGCCGTAGGTCGTCAGAACGAAACCGCCGTCGGGGCCGGCGAGTGTGCGGTCGGCGCCGTGGAACCGGCGGACGGGGACACCGGGCGCGAAGCGGTTGATCTCGCGGTGCCAGTTGCCGAGGAGGGAGGCCGGGCAGACCACCAGGGTCGGGGCGGTGCGCGCGCGGTGCAGATGGAGCGCGATGACCGTGATCGTCTTGCCCAGGCCCATGTCGTCGGCGAGGCAGCCGCCGAGGCCGAGGGACGTCATCCGGTCCAGCCAGGCGAGCCCGCGCAGCTGGTAGTCGCGGAGGGTGGCGTCGAGGCCGGGCGGGGCCGGGAGGATGGCGTCCTCGTCGAGGATGCGTTCGCGCAGGGCGGCGAGTGCCCCGGCCGGCACCGCCTCGACCTGCTCGCCGTCGATCTCGGCACTGCCGGTCAGGGCGACGGCGAGCGCCTCGACGGGGTCGAGGAGACCTAGCTCCCGCTTGCGCGCCTTGCGTACGAGCGCGGGGTCGACGACGACCCACCGGTCGCGCAGCCGCACCACGGGGCGGTGCGCCTCGGCCAGGGTGTCCATCTCCGCCTCGGTGAGCCGGTCGTCCCCGAGGGACAGCTGCCAGTTGAAGGCGAAGAGCTGCTCGGCGTCGAAGAAGGAGGTGCCGTCGGTGGCGGAACCCGGCGCGGGCCGGACCACGGCCGCCGCGGTGAGCGAGCGGGCAAGTTCCCGCGGCCAGTGGAGGGCGACCCCCGCGGCCGCGAGGCGCGCTCCCGCGACGCCGATCAGCTCGTAGAGCTCGTCCTCGGTGACGGCGAGCACGTCGGGCACGGGCTGGTCGAGCAGCCGCTCCAGCGGGGGCCAGACGCGTGCGGCGCGGCGCAGTGCGAACACGGCGTCGATCCTCGCCCTGGGACCGAACGGTTCGCCCGCCGCACCGCTCCACAGCGCGGCGGCGTCGGTGACGTACGTCGGGTCGGCCAGGCTGTGCACCTGGGTGATGGCCGCCGCGGCGTGGCGCGCGGCGTGCGTGTCCTCCCCCGCCGCCTCCGGGGCGCCGCCGGCCGTGTCGAAGACGTCGTACGACGACAGGTCCAGGCGGAGGGAGATCCGCACTCCCGCGTCGAGTCCGGCAGCCACCTCGACGGCCCATGCGCGGGCGTCCGGCAGGTGCTGTGCGTCGCCGGCGGCGAAGGGCAGGCCCATGGCGTGGGCGGCGGCCGGTGTACGGGGCAGGGTGTCGGCGACGGCGTCGAGGAACGCACCGAGCAGCGCGCGCGGTTCGGGCACGCGCAGGGGTGCGCTCCGCACGGGGACGGCGTGTCCCTCGGGCGGCATCGAGGCGGCGACGGCTCTCAGGTGCGCGACGTCTTCGGCGTCGCGCGGTCCGGCCCGCCACGCGTCGTGGTCCCCGGCGGTCAGGCCCGGCAGGAGTCTGCCGCGCGCCACGAGGGTGAGGGCGTGCAGCGCGGCGGCCCCCCAGGCGCGGGTCGCGGGGTGGGTCACGGCACGGTGCCGGGCGCGGGCGAGCAGCGGGACCGCGTCCGCTACGGAGAGTTCCACGGCGGGCACCGTGCGGGTGAGGGCGCCACCGGCACCGTCGGGCACGACGACGGTGAGGTCGGTGACCGGGTACGGCGACCCGCCCTCGGCCGTGGGCACCACGCCGGCGTCCCCGAGGATCGCCCCGTCGGGATCCCAGAAGGCGACCCGCCCGTCCCTGGGCAGCTCGTCGGGCAGGAACACGGCGGCGCACCTCATGAGCCGGTCGGCAGCCTCGTCATGCGTCCGCCTCGCCATGTCCACCGCCCCCTCCCGCCTCGGTCCGCTCGCACTTCTTCTGTTCGGGCGAGTCTAGGCGTGGGGTGTGACAACCCTCCGCCCCGGAGGTGTCCTCACGGGCAGGACGGGGCGCTGTCAGTGACGGACGAAGTGCACGGCGCCGGATTCCCGCTCCGGGACGGACTCCGGCGGCTCGCCGGGGTCGAATCCCGAGCGGCTGCCGTCCGTCCCCGGCCCGGCCCCGTCGGCGGCCGGGTCCCCGGCGAAGAGGTCGGGCGCGGGAGGACCCGGCGCGGCAGGGCCCGGCGCCGGCCCGGCGGGCACGGTACCCGCGGACATCCCGTCGCCTCCCGACGACTGGGGGCGGTCCTGCTGGGCACGCTCCAGGAAGCGGAGCAGCTCCACGGGGAAGGGCAGCACCAGCGTGGAGTTCTTCTCCGCGGCGACCGCGACCACGGTCTGCAGCAGACGAAGCTGCAGCGCCGCGGGCTGGGTGGACATCTGCTCTGCCGCCTGCGCGAGCTTCTTCGACGCCTGCAGCTCCGCGTCGGCGTTGATGACCCGTGCCCGCCGCTCACGGTCGGCCTCGGCCTGCCGGGCCATGGAGCGCTTCATCGTCTCCGGCAGGGAGACGTCCTTGATCTCCACCCGGTCGATCTGCACACCCCAGCCCACCGCGGGGCTGTCGATCATCAGCTCGAGGCCCTGGTTCAGTTTCTCGCGGTCGGACAGCAGGTCGTCCAGGTCGCTCTTGCCGATGATCGACCTCAGGGACGTCTGTGCCATCTGGGACACCGCGAAGCGGTAGTCCTCCACCCGGACGACCGCGCTCGCGGCGTCGACCACCTTGAAGTAGATCACGGCGTCGACCCGCACGGTCACGTTGTCCCGAGTGATGCCGTCCTGGGCGGGCACGGGCATCGTCACGATCTGCATGTTGACCTTGCGCAGCCGGTCGACCCCGGGAACGATCATGGTGAGCCCGGGTGGGCGCACCTCGTCGTGGAGCCGCCCCAGCCTGAGCACCACACCTCGTTCGTACTGCTTGATGACCCGGGCCGCGGACATCGCGTACAACGCGCAGATCGCCAGCACCGCCACGACCACGATCACGAGCACCTGGACCATCACACCCCCTGCGTCCGGGAGTGCGTCGCGCCACTCCCGGCCGGGAGTGCACTGTCGCACTCTTCCATATCACGCCTTTTACTACGATATGCCCATTTACCTATCTTCGAACCTCCGTCCGGGTGTCACCGGCCCCGGCCGGCCGCGCACCGGATGCCGACACCGGGCGGACCGGGCAGGGTGGCCAGCGCCAGCACGTCTCTGCGAGTGACGTACCGATGAGCCGGACGAGCAGATGAGGACCCGCCCATGTCCGTCAGCGCGACCCCCACCGTTCTCCGCCGACGCACCCGCATCGCGGTCGGCGCGGCCGTCCTCACCCTCACCGTCACGGGCTGTTCCGGCCTCGGACGTACCGCGGTCGGACCGGTCACCTACGTCACCGAGGAGGACCAGGTCGTCAGCGTGCACAGCCCTTCGGTGAAGGGCTGTCACAAGATCGCACCCGGGGGAGCGAGCAAGGTCGACAACCGGACCCTGATCGACATGGTCCTGTACCCCACCCGCGACTGCTCCGGCCACGGGACCGCCTACGTGGCCACCACGTTCACCGACACCAACACCCCACGCGCCCTGTGGCGCAGCTACCGCTTCATCCACTGACCGGCACGGGACTCCCGGCGTTCCGGGCGCCCGGTCCTCCGCCCGGCCCCTGGACCGCCGGGTGGGACGGTCACTCCACGGTGTCACGGCCGCACCGCACGCCCTTGTCCCGCCTTCGCCACAGCCCGCTCCCCGCCATCGGTTTCCCTGCGCGGCGCCGCGGGGTCATGCTGGAAGGGAGGCGATGGCTATGCGTACCGGAAGTGAACCGATGACTGCGCGCAGTCCCCTGCGGATGCGATTCTGGCTGAGTCTGTGGGGCATGCTCTGGGCCGCGTTCGGCCTGGCGGCCTTCCTGATCGCCGACCGTGCCGGCTGGGCGACCGCCTGCGGTGTCCTGCTGGCGGTCACGGTCACGGACTTCTGCCTGGTCGTCCGCCGCATGCGGCAGGGCGCCCGTTTCCAGCCCGGCCGGGACGTCCCGCCGTACAGCCCCGGTCCGGTCGGCCGGAGCCGCTACGCCCGCCGGGACCCACCGGAGCGGGCGGGGAGCGGTCACCGGGACGAGCGGCCCTGAGCCGCGGCCGCCGTGGCCGCCGTGGCAGTGCTCGCCGCCTTTCGGCGGGTGCGGTCAGGGTTTGTCGTCGAAGCGCGCTGCCTGGAGGTACTCCGGCTTCGGGTCGAGCGCGGCGGCCAGCCGGAAGTGGCGCATGGCCTGCTCCGGGCGGCCCGCGCGCTGAAAGGTCCGGGCCAGGGCGAAGTGCGCGAAGGCGTTGTCCGGTTCACGCTCCAGAACCAGCTCGAATTCAAGCTCGGCCGGGCGCAGTTGCGCGGCGGCGAAGAAGGCACGGGCTCGCAGCAGCCGGGCGGCGGTGTTCTCCGGGTGGGCGGCGATCACGGAGTCGAGCAGCTTGACCGCGCCCCGGGGGTCCCGTGCGGCGAGCAGTTGCTCCGCCGCACGGAAGTCGATGACATGTGTTTCCGGGTTGCTCTCGGGCACGGTCCTATCCTTCCCCTCGCGTCCGCTTCTCAACATCCGGTCGCGGGCCGGTATTCCGGCCGGCCGCGAGGTCAGGTGGCGGCAGCGGCCCTCTCGGTGAGCTGCGACCAGAGCGCGCGGACCTGCGGTTCCAGCTCTTCGAGCGGGCCGTCGTTGTCGACGACGAGATCCGCGACGGCCAGCCGCTCCTCGCGGGTGGCCTGCGCGGTCATCCTGGCCCGGGCGTCGGACTCCGTCATGTTCCGCAGCGTGACGAGCCGGTGGAGCTGCGTCTGAGGGCTCGCGTCCACGACGACGACCAGGTCGTACAGCGGCGCAAGACCGTTCTCCGTGAGCAGCGGCACGTCGTGGACGACGACGGCGTCGTCCGCGGCGGCCCGTTCCAGCTCGGCGGACCGTGCCCCGACGAGCGGATGCACGATGCCGTTGAGCGTGGCCAGGCGGGCGGGATCGGAGAACACGATCGAGCCGAGCGCGGAACGGTCGAGCGAGCCGTCGGGCTTGAGGATTTCCGGCCCGAAGGCCTCGACGACGGCCGTGAGCCCCGGGGTGCCGGGTTCGACGACCTCGCGCGCGATCCGGTCGGCGTCGATCACCACGGCTCCCGAGCGTGCGAGCAGCCGTGACACTTCGCTCTTGCCGGCGCCGATGCCGCCGGTCAGGCCCACTTTCAGCATGCGCCGAGCATAGGGGCTGTCCTCCGGCGTCCCGGCGGGAGACCCGTGATCTCGGGCCCGGGACGGGAGGAACGGCCTCGGTGGCGCCGTCGCGTCACCGGGAAGCCGGAGGCGACGCGGCGGACCTGGCGGCCCATGGCCGACCGGGCGCACGGGCTCAGGAATCGCCCTCGCGTTCGGCGAGGAAGCGCTCGAATTCGCGGCCGATCTCGTCCGCCGACGGAAGATCGACCGGCTCCGCGACCAGGTTCCCGCGGGTCTCGGAACCCGCCACCGCGTCGTACTGGTGCTCCAGCCCCTCGACGAGCGAGACGAGTTCCTCGTCCCCCTGGCCGATCTGCCGCTCGATCTCGGTCTGGGTGCGGTGCGCCTCCGTGCGCAGCGTGTGCGCGATGCTCGGCAGGACCAGGCCCGTCGCGGCGGTGATCGCCTCCAGGACCGTCAGCGCGGCGTCCGGATAGGCGGACCGGGCGACGTAGTGCGGGACGTGGGCGGCCACCCCGAGGACGTCGTGCCCGGCCTCCATCAGCCGGTACTCGACGAGCGCCTCGGCAGAGCCCGGTACCTGCGCCTCGTCGAAGGGGCTGCGGTGTCCGGGCGTCAGGTCGGTGCGGTTGCCGTGCGGGGTGATGCCGACCGGACGGGTGTGCGGGACGCCCATCGGGATGCCGTGGAAGTTCACCGCGAGGCGGACTCCGAGCCGCTCGACGATCTGTTCCACCGCGGCGGCGAACCTCTCCCACTCCACGTCGGGCTCCGGGCCGGACAGCAGCAGGAACGGGGCGCCGGTGGCGTCCTGCACGACGCGGACGTCCAGGGTGGGCGCTTCGAACGCGGTCCACCTGTCGCGCTTGAACGTGAGCAGCGGGCGACGCGCCCGGTAGTCGACGAGCCGGTCGTGATCGAAGCGGGCCACGACCTGGTGCGGCAGTGTCTCGAGCAGGCCGTCGACGATCTGCTCGCCGGTCTCACCCGCGTCGATGTATCCGTCGAAGTGGTAGAGCATGACCAGACCGGCCGACTCCTGGGCGAGCGCCATGTCGACGACGGCCAGGCCCTTCGGCTCCCATTCGTACAAACTCTGCGGTTCAGGCACGGTTACCGCTCCTCCTCGTGTTCCCCGGCAAGAACACCCCGCCTGGCCGCGGCATTCCCGACCGGGCCGCTTTCACACACGTTTGTGCGAGGACACGGCTGCGCGGCTCCGCAACCGCCTTCCCGGCGGAGGTGGACGTTCCGCGCAGCCGGTCGTCCCCGCACCCGAGTCGGTCACCGCCTCGCGCGGCCGGTCTGCCGAATCGGTCACCGCCGAAGTACGCGCGTCTCCCCGGCTGTTGAGCCGCCCGCAGGCGGTCCAGTGCCGGAACTGTGCCTTCTGCCCGTGGACTTGCTCCTCCCGCCCAGGCAGGCCTCGGTCACGCGCGTCCCGCACGTCCTCTTCGGGTTCCGGAAGCGAGTGAGGCCCGCCCCCCGAAGGGGACGGGCCTCACCTACAGCTCTACAGCTACCGCAGCCGATGAGCGGTCGGGGTCAGAGCGTCAGCTCTGGCCGCCGGCCAGCTTCTCGCGCAGGGCGGCCAGGGCCTCGTCCGACGCCAGGGCGCCGGAGTTGTCCGCGGACTCCGAGGAGTACGAACCGCCGCCGCCACCGCTGCCGCCGGAGGCAGCCGGGGCAGCGCCGGCCGGGGCAGCAGCACCCTCGGCCGCAGCGGCCTCGTCGGCCTCGCGGGACTTGATGACCTGGGCCTGGTGCTGCTCGAAGCGCTGCTGCGCCTCGGCGTACTGGGTCTCCCAGACCTCACGCTGCGACTCGAAGCCCTCGAGCCAGTCGTTGGTCTCGGGGTCGAAGCCCTCGGGGTAGATGTAGTTGCCCTGGTCGTCGTAGGACGCGGCCATGCCGTACAGGGTCGGGTCGAACTCGACCGAGGCCGGGTCCCCACCGAAGGCCTCGTTGGCCTGCTTCAGCGAGAGGCTGATGCGACGGCGCTCGAGGTCGATGTCGATGACCTTGACGAAGATCTCGTCGTTGACCTGGACGACCTGCTCCGGGATCTCCACGTGGCGCTCGGCCAGCTCGGAGATGTGGACCAGGCCCTCGATGCCCTCGTCGACGCGCACGAACGCACCGAACGGAACGAGCTTGGTGACCTTACCGGGAACGACCTGCCCGATCTGGTGCGTACGGGCGAACTGCTGCCACGGGTCTTCCTGCGTCGCCTTGAGCGACAGCGAGACGCGCTCGCGGTCCATGTCGACGTCGAGAACCTCGACGGTGACCTCCTGGCCGACCTCGACAACCTCGGAGGGGTGGTCGATGTGCTTCCAGGACAGCTCGGAGACGTGCACGAGACCGTCGACGCCACCCAGGTCCACGAAGGCACCGAAGTTGACGATCGAGGAGACGACGCCGGAGCGGACCTGACCCTTCTGCAGGGTCGTGAGGAACGTCTGGCGGACCTCGGACTGGGTCTGCTCGAGCCAGGCACGGCGGGACAGGACCACGTTGTTGCGGTTCTTGTCCAGCTCGATGATCTTGGCCTCGAGCTCCTTGCCCACGTAAGGCTGGAGGTCGCGAACGCGACGCATCTCGACGAGCGACGCCGGGAGGAAGCCACGGAGGCCGATGTCGAGGATGAGACCACCCTTGACGACCTCGATGACGGTACCGGTGACGATGCCGTCTTCTTCCTTGATCTTCTCGATGGTGCCCCAGGCACGCTCGTACTGAGCGCGCTTCTTCGAGAGGATCAGGCGGCCTTCCTTGTCCTCCTTCTGGAGAACCAGGGCCTCGATCTCGTCGCCGACCTTGACGACCTCGTTCGGGTCGACGTCGTGCTTGATCGAGAGCTCGCGGCTCGGGATGACGCCTTCGGTCTTGTAACCGATGTCGAGGAGGACCTCGTCCCGGTCAACCTTGACGATGACGCCCTCAACGATGTCGCCGTCGTTGAAGTACTTGATCGTCGCGTCGATCGCCGCGAGGAACGCGTCCGCGTCGCCGATGTCGTTGACCGCAACCTGCGGAGTGGTGGCGGTGGTCTCGGTGCTGCTCGTCATGTGGGAAAGGGCTCCGGTACGGACAGTGAGTCGTAGGTACTGCTACGCCGAAAGCCCGTATCGCCTCTGCAGAAGCCGGACAGCCGGGAAAGCACCTACCCGTCTCCGGAAAAGGCGCCTCGACAACCGAGGGGACATGCAACAGACGCGAGCGCGGCCTGCTAGGTCTGAGGCGCGCAGGCTCGCAGCGCAACTTGTAGCATACGGGGGCAGCCGGACAGGGTCAATGCGCGAAGGCGCACACCCGGGGCAGAACAGCCCGATCCCGGCACAACTCGCGTTCGCCGAGGCCACATCGGCCACGGCGAGGTGTCGCGCACACACGGACGTACTCACCCGTACGGCCCGTGGAGGCACCGCCGCAGCGGGTGAAGGCAAACTACAACGACGGGCACGATGAGCCAAGAGATGCACGGGAACGAACCCGAAGCGACCCGCCGGGACGCCGGTGACGCCGAGAGCAGCCGGGCGAACCGCGGGTGGTGGGACCGCAACGCCGACGAGTACCAGAGCGACCACGGGGCCTTCCTGGGCGACGAACGCTTCGTCTGGGGCCCGGAAGGACTGGACGAGGCCGAGGCCGCCCTGCTGGGGCCCGCGGCCGCCCTCGAAGGGCTGGACGTCCTGGAGATCGGCGCGGGCGCCGCCCAGTGCTCCCGCTGGCTGGCCGCCCAGGGCGCCAGACCGGTCGCCCTGGACCTCTCCCACCGCCAGCTCCAGCACGCCCTGCGCATCGGCGGAGACGTACCCCTCGTCGAGGCGGACGCGGGGCGGCTCCCCTTCCGGGACGGCTCCTTCGACCTGGCCTGCTCCGCCTACGGTGCGGTGCCGTTCGTCGCCGACCCCGTGCAGGTGTTCCGCGAGGTGCACCGGGTACTGAGGCCCGGCGGACGCTGGGTCTTCTCCGTGACGCACCCGATCCGCTGGGCGTTCCCCGACGAGCCGGGGCCGGAGGGCCTCTCCGTCGCGGCCTCCTACTTCGACCGGGTGCCGTACGTCGAGCAGGACGAAGCGGGTGACGCCGTGTACGTGGAGCACCACAGGACGCTCGGCGACCGCGTGCGGGACGTGGTGGCGGGCGGTTTCCGGCTGATCGACCTGGTGGAGCCGGAGTGGCCCGCCTGGAACGACCAGGAGTGGGGCGGCTGGTCCCCGCTGCGCGGCAACCTCATCCCCGGGACCGCCGTCTTCGTGTGCGAGCGGGACGGGCGGGCCACCGGCTGAGGAACCGGCGGGTGCGGGCCCGTGCCCTGATGGCCGGGCCGCCCGGGTCACCGGCCACCCCGTCACGGAGGGCGGCGTACGAGACTGGGGGCGTGATCCGTACCGACGCCCTGGACCAGTTGCCCGTCCGCACCGCCGTGCCCGCCCTGGAGCGGGCGCTCGACGAGCGGGGTGCCGCGGTGCTCTGCGCCCCGCCGGGAACCGGTAAGACGACCCTCGTGCCCCTGGTGCTCGCCGGACTGACCGGGGGCGGCCCGGGCCGCCGCGTGCTCGTCGCCGAGCCGCGCAGGATCGCGGCGAGGGCCGCGGCCCGCCGGATGGCGTGGCTGCTAGGCGAGCGGACCGGCGACCGCGTCGGGTTCACGGTGCGCGGGGAGCGGGCGGTGGGACCGGACACCGTCGTGGAGGTGGTGACGACCGGCGTGCTGCTTCAGCGGCTGCAGCGCGACCAGGAACTGGCAGGAACCGACGTGGTGGTCATCGACGAGTGCCACGAGCGGCACCTGGACGCCGACACCGCAGCCGCGTTCCTCCTCGACGTACGGGAGACGATCCGGCCCGAGCTGCGCCTGGTCGCCGCGTCGGCGACCACGGACGCGCAGGGCTGGGCCCGGCTGCTGGGCGACGCACCGGTCGTCGAGGCCCAGGGCGTGTCCCACCCGGTGGAGGTCGTGTGGGCGCCGCCGCCGGCCCCCGTTCGGCCACCGCACGGGATGCGGGTCGACCCCGCCCTGCTGACGCACGTGGCCACCGTGGTGCGCCGGGCCCTCACCGAGCGGGAGGGCGACGTGCTGTGCTTCCTGCCCGGGGTCGGGGAGATCGGCCGCGTCGGCGGGATGCTCGCCGGGGCGGGCGCCGAGATCCTCCAGGTGCACGGCCGCGCCCCGGCGGCCGTGCAGGACGCCGTGCTCGCCGGACCGTCGGACGGACGCCGGGTGGTGCTGGCCACGTCCGTCGCCGAGTCGTCCCTGACGGTGCCGGGGGTACGGGTCGTCGTGGACTCCGGGCTGGCCAGGGAGCCGCGCACCGACCACGCGCGGGGACTGAGCGCGCTCACGACCGTACGGGCGTCGCGGGCGGCCGGACGCCAGCGGGCGGGCCGCGCGGGGCGTGAGGCCCCGGGCGCGGTGTACCGCTGCTGGGACGCGGCGGAGGACGGGAGACTGGCCGCCTACCCCTCTCCCGAGATCAAGGTGGCCGATCTCGCCGCGTTCGCCCTGCAGGCGGCGTGCTGGGGCGCTCCGGACGCCTCCGGGCTCGCACTCCTGGACCCTCCGCCCGCCGGGGCGATGGCCGCGGCGCGCGAGGTGCTGGGCGCCGTCGGCGCGGTGGACACCTCGGGCCGGGCGACGGACCGGGGCGTGCGGATGTCCCGGCTGGGCGTGCACCCCCGGCTGGCCCGCGCCCTGCTGGACGGTGCGCAGGAGGTGGGCGGGCGCCGGGCGGCGGAGGTCGTGGCCCTGCTGAGCGAGGAGCCCCCGCGCGAGTACGGCGACGACCTGGCACACGCGCTCCGCACGGCCCGGCGGGGCGGGGACGGCTACGCCGCGCGGTGGCGGCAGGAGGTACGGCGGCTGTCGCAGTCCCTCGGCAGGGCGAAGGGGGACGACGGCACCGGTACGGACGACGCCGCGGTGGGGGTCGTCGCGGCGCTGGCCTTCCCGGAACGCGTGGCGCGGGCCCGGGGCGAGGGTGCCTTCCTGATGGCGTCGGGCACGGGCGCCGAGCTGGGGAACGGCTCACGGCTGCGCAGCGCCCCGTGGCTGGCCGTCGCCGTCGCCGACCGGCCCGCCCACGCGGCCTCCGCACGGGTGCGGCTGGCGGCCGTCGTCGACGAGGACACGGCGCAACTGGCAGCGGCCCACCTGCGGTTCTCCGGCGAGGAGGTCCGCTGGGCGGACGGCGACGTCGTGGCGCGGTCCGTGGAACGCCTGGGCGCGATCGAACTGTCGGTGCGCACCCTGCGCCGGCCGGCCCCGGCACTGGTGCGCGGGGCGCTGCTGGAGGGGCTGCGCCGCGAGGGATCCGGGCTCCTGCGGTGGAGCAGGGACAGCGAGCAGCTGCGGCTGCGGCTCGCGTTCCTGCACCGGGTCCTCGGCGCACCCTGGCCCGACGTGTCCGACGAGGCACTGCTCGCGCGTGCCGACGAGTGGCTGGAGCCGGAGCTGTCACGGGCCGGGCGCCGCGCGGACCTGGCGAGGATCGACGCGGGGCAGGCACTGCGCAGGCTCCTGCCGTGGTCGACGGGGGACGCGGCCAGGCTCGACGAACTCGCCCCGGAGCGGATCGAGGTGCCGAGCGGATCGAGGATCCGCCTCGACTACGGCGGTGAGCAGCCCGTACTCGCGGTGAAGCTCCAGGAGCTCTTCGGGCTGCGCGAGACGCCCCGGGTCGCCGGAGTGCCGCTCCTGGTCCACCTGCTGTCGCCCGCGGGCCGGCCCGCGGCGGTGACGGCGGACCTGGCGTCGTTCTGGCAGGAGGGGTACCGGAGCGTGCGGTCGGAGCTGCGCGGCCGCTACCCGAAGCACCCGTGGCCGGAGGACCCGACGACGACGGAGGCGACCCGCTTCACCTCGGCGCGGCTGCGCCGGGAGTAGGCCTTGCGGGGCAGCGCGGGTCGCCCCGCGCAACGGCCGTACACAGCCCGACGGACGGGGCAGGCGACCGCGCGGGGCAGCCCGACATCCGGCCCCGGGTGCCCGCCCGCGGCACGGGCCGGGGTGCCCGGCCCTGGAGCCGGACACCCCGTGTCGGTTACCGCTCAAACCGCCGGAGCCGCCTCGACCTTCAGCTCGATGACCAGCGTGACGCCGTTCGCCGTGGTGAGCCGCAGCTTGTAGGTGCCCTCGGCGGCGTCGGCGAAGATCTCCGGGAGCTCCAGGAGCCCGTCGGCGCCGGTGGTCAGGTCGAGGGTGCGTACGGTCTTGCCCTCGACGTCCTTGAAGTACGGCCCCTTGTCATTCTCGGCGGGCGTCTCCGCGTCGGTGATCATCGTGGCGGTGACAGCGGTGTCCGCGAGCCCCGTGCCCTTGTAGGTCGCCCGGACCTGGACCCGGTCGGCGAACCGGGCGCCCGGAGCGGCCGTCAGCACCTTGTCGTCGGTCCGTGCGACGGCGTCCGCCTGCCGCGCGGTGACGCTCGCCGTGTAGGTGAGGGTGCGCGGTTTGACGGTGCCGGCGACGGCCGTCACCTTGAAGTCGCCGGTCTTCTCACCCGCCGTCAGGAACGGGGCGGTGACGGTGCCGTCGCTTCCGGTGCTGGCGGTGACCACGGTCCTCCCGCCGGCGAAGCGGGCGTCCGTGTCGCCGACCACGGTGAAGGTGACCTCCGCCTTGGCCAGCGGGGCGCCGAGGGTGTTCCTCGCCCGGACCTTGACGCGCTGCGCGAACGCTTCGCCCGCGGTGGCCTTCAGAGGTGCGGTACCCGCGTTCTCCAGGCTGCCCAGGGTCGACGGTGCGGGCGGGGGCGTCGGCGGGGTCGTCGGCGGGGTCGTCGGCGGCTTGGCCGGAGGAGGCGGCGGCGTGGGGTCGGTGCTCGGCGGCTTGCCGCCCCCGTGGGCCGGCGGCTTCGGTCCGCTGCTCGGAGGCGTACTGCCGCCGCCCTGCCCGGACGGGGGCGTGGGTGACGGGCTGCTGGGGCCGCTGCTCGTGTCCACCGGGAGGACGCCGGTGCCGTCGGGGACCTCGTGGGTACCCCGGTTGTAGAAGTCGAACCAGGAGCGCACCGTGCGCAGGTACTCCTGCGAGTGGTTGTAGCTCAGCACCGCCCGGTCGAGGTCCGGGGCGAGCGACAGGTCGCGGGTACCGGCGCAGAGGTAGCGCCCGGCGGCCAGCGCCGCGTCGTAGATGTTGTTGGGGTCCTTGCGTCCGTCGCCGTTGCCGTCCTGGCCCCAGGTCTCCCAGGTGGACGGGATGAACTGCATGGGGCCGACCGCACGGTCGTGGGTGGAGTCCCCGTCGTATGCCCCGCCGTCGGTGTCCTTGATCAGCGCGAAGCCCTGGCCGTTGAGGGCCGGGCCGAGGATCGGGGAGAAGGTCGTGCCGTTCGCGTCGACCTTGCCGCCGCGGGCCTGGCCCGACTCGACCTTGCCGATCGCCGCGAGGAGCTGCCACGGCAGCCGGCACGCCGCGTCGGTGCTCGCGAGACCCTGCTCAGCCTTCTTGTAGGCCGCCAGGATCGAGGCGGGTATGCCTGATTCGGCACTGCCGGTCACGGGCAGATTCGCGGACGATCCGGGCTTGTCGGGCGTGACGAGCGGCGGAAGGTCCGTGTGGTACGGGGAGTTGCCGGTGACGGCGTCGTCCCCGGACGGTATCGCGCCGGCCGTCGTCTGGTCGCCGGCGGTGTCGGGCTGCGGTAGGGCGGGAGCCTGCGAGGCGGACAGGGCTGCCACGGCTGCCGCGGCCACCGCGGTGGTGGTGGCCCCCCTGCGCAGTCTGCGGCCGAATTGCGCTGCCATACGTGTCGGTCCCTCCCCGTCGTCGGCTGCCCGCGCTCCCCAGCGCGAAGACTCAGGCGACCCTACGGCAACTCCCGCCGCCCGGACACAGGCCCCCACCGGTTCTTACCGATTCTTCAGCTTCGCGTCGCCAAGTCGTCGCCTTCCCCGGGGTGCATGACGTGGGCTCACCGCATACGTGCCGCCATGCCGTTCACGCTCAGTCACGCCGCCGCGGTCCTTGTGGGTGTCCACCGGTCCGGGAGGGGCCGGGGCCGCCTCGTCGCCTCCGCGCTCGTCGCGGGCTCGTTCGCACCGGACTTGACCTACTACGCGGACAGTGTCGTCCCAGGGGCGATGGAGTTCGGTGAGGTGACACACGCGGCGTGGGGGGTGTTCAGCGTCGACGTCCTCGTCACCGGTGTCCTGGTCGGCCTGTGGCTGCTGCTGCGCGAACCACTCGTCGCGCTGCTGCCCGCAGCGTCGCAGGGTCGCGTCCACAGCTTCGTGCGGGGGCGGCGGTGGGAGCCCGGCGGCCCGGTCCTGCCTCCGGTGGCGTGGTTCGCCGTGTCGGCCGTCATCGGCTCGGGCACCCACGTCGTGTGGGACGCCTTCACCCATCACGACCGGTGGGGCACGGAGCTGATCCCCGTCCTCAGCCGGAGCGCCGGCGGATTCCCGGTGTTCCAGATCGTCCAGTACGGCAGTTCGGCGGCGGCCGCGGCGGTCCTCGCCCTCTTCGTGTACGCGGGTCTGCGGAGCGCCGGCCCCCTGCCCCGGCCGGAGTCCGTGCCGGTGCTCCGCCGGGCCGAACGCATCGGTGCCGGTGCGTTCCTCGCCCTGTGCGTCCTGCTGGGCACCGTCCACCGGTGCGCCCGCTGGTACGCGCGCTTCGAGCGGATCGACAGCCCCCTGGACATCGTCCCGACGGCCTGCTTCGGGGCCGGGGCGGGCCTGGCGGCCGGCCTGGTCCTCTACGGGGCGTGGATGCGGCTGGGCGCCAAGCAGGCCGGCTCCGGCCGGTCGGGACGGTCCGGTGCACAGACCGCCCGCCCCGGCCCGGCGGGCCGGGGCGCCGGCTGAGACGTCAGTGCGCGGCGGTCTCCCAGTCCGTGCCGACACCGACCGAGACGTCCAGCGGCGCACGCAGCTCGACCGCCGTGGACATCTCGCGGCGCAGGATCTCCTCGACCTGCTCCCGCTCACCCTTCGCGATCTCCAGGACGATTTCGTCGTGGACCTGGAGCAGCATCCGCGACGTCAGCTTCGCCGTCGTCAGCGCACGGTCCACGTTGAGCATCGCCACCTTCACGATGTCGGCGGCCGTGCCCTGGATGGGCGCGTTGAGCGCCATCCGCTCGGCCGTCTCGCGCCGCTGACGGTTGTCACTGTTCAGGTCCGGGAGATACCGCCGGCGGCCGAAGACCGTCTCCGTATAGCCGGTGGACCTGGCTTCCTCGACGACCCGGCGCAGGTAGTCGCGCACCCCGCCGAACCGCTGGAAGTAGGTGTCCATCAGCCCGCGCGCCTCACTGGCCTCGATGTTCAGCTGCTGGGAGAGGCCGAACGCGGAGAGCCCGTACGCCAGTCCGTACGACATCGCCTTGATCTTGCGGCGCATCTCGGCGTCGACCGCCGTCTTCTCCACGCCGAACACCTGCGAGGCGACCGTCGTGTGCAGGTCCTCGCCCGAGTTGAACGCCTCGATCAGCCCGGCGTCCTCGGAGAGGTGGGCCATGACCCGGAGCTCGATCTGGCTGTAGTCGGCCGTCATCAGCGTCTCGAAGCCCTCGCCGACGACGAAGCCCCGGCGGATCGCGCGGCCCTCGTCCGTACGCACCGGAATGTTCTGCAGGTTGGGGTCGGTCGAGGAGAGCCGGCCGGTCGCCGCGACCGTCTGGTTGAACGTGGTGTGGATACGGCCGTCCGCACCGATCGTCTTGATCAGGCCCTCGACCGTGACCCGCAGCTTCGCCTGCTCCCGGTGGCGCAGCATGAGAACCGGCAGCTCGTGCTCGGTCTGCGCGGCCAGCCAGGCCAGGGCGTCGGCGTCGGTCGTGTAGCCCGTCTTCGTCTTCTTCGTCTTCGGCAGGGCCAGTTCGCCGAAGAGGATCTCCTGGAGCTGCTTGGGCGAGCCGAGGTTGAACTCCCGGCCCACCGAGGCGTGCGCCTCCTTCACGGCCTGCTGCACCGAGCCCGCGAACTGCTGCTCCATGCCTTCCAGATGGGCCCGGTCGGCGGCGATGCCGTACCGCTCGAGGCGGGCCAGCATGATCGACGTGGGCAGTTCCATGTCGTGCAGCAGCTCGGTGGCACCGACCTCCCGCAGCCGTGCGGTGAAGGCGTCGCCGAGGTCCAGCACGGCCCGCGCCTGCGCCATCAGGGCGTCGGCCTCCGCCCGGTCGTCCGCGCCGAAGGCGAGCTGCCCGTCGGCCGACGGGGCCGGCGCCAGCTCACGGCCGAGGTACTCGACGGTCAGCGCGTCCAGGGCGAAGGAACGACGGCCCGGCTTGACGAGATAGGCGGCGAGCGCCGTGTCCATGGTGATGCCGTCCAGCCGCCAGCCCTGCTCGGGGAAGACCCGCAGGGCGTTCTTGGCGTTGTGCATGACCTTGGGCCGCTGCGGGTCGGCGACCCATGCGGCGAAGGCCCGCTCGTCGGCCTCATCGAGCCCGGCCGGGTCCAGCCAGGCGGCGGAACCGTCGGCGGCGGCGAGCGCGACCTCCGTGACCGTGCCCACGCCCAGCGACCAGGTGTCCACCGTCATCACACCGAGGGGCTGCCCGGCGTGCGCCTCGAGCCAGGGGGCGACCTCGCCCGCACCCAGCACCACACCGTCCAGGTCGATACCGGCCGCCGGCTCCGGCGGCGCCGCCTCCTCCGCACCGGGGTCGACGGCCAGCAGCCGCTCACGCAGGCTCGGGTTACGGATCTCCAGGACGTCCAGCACACCGGTGACCGCCGTGCGGTCGTAGGGAGCACGCTCCAGCTCGGAGGGAACCTTGGGCAGTTCCACGTCTCGGACCATCTCGGTCAGCACACGGTTCATCTTCACCGCGTCCAGATGGTCGCGGAAGTTCTGGCCGGCCTTGCCCTTGACCTCGTCGGCACGCTCGACCAGCTCCGCGAACGAACCGAACTGGTTGATCCACTTCGCCGCCGTCTTCTCACCCACACCCGGGATGCCCGGAAGGTTGTCCGACGGGTCACCGCGCAGCGCCGCGAAGTCCGGGTACTGGGCGGGCGTGAGGCCGTACTTCTCCTCGACCTTCTCCGGGGTGAAGCGCGTCAGCTCCGAGACGCCCTTCGTCGGGTACAGCACGGTCACGTTGTCCGTGATCAGCTGGAACGAGTCCCGGTCACCCGTGACGATCAGGACCTCGAAGCCCGCCGCCTCGGCCTGGGTGGCCAGCGTCGCGATGACGTCGTCCGCCTCGAACCCGTCCACCGCGAACCGGTCCGCGTGCATCGCGTCCAGCAGCTCGCCGATCAGCTCGACCTGCCCCTTGAACTCGTCGGGGGTCTTGGAGCGGTTCGCCTTGTACTCGGGGAACTCCTGCGCACGCCAGGTCTTGCGGGACACGTCGAACGCCACCGCGAAATGCGTGGGCGCCTCGTCGCGCAGCGTGTTCGCCAGCATCGACATGAAGCCGTACACGGCATTCGTCGGCTGCCCCGTCGCCGTCGTGAAATTCTCCGCGGGCAGGGCGAAGAACGCCCGGTACGCCAGGGAGTGCCCGTCCATGAGGAGCAGGCGCGGTCGGTTGTCTGCCGTCTTCTTCGATGCCGTCTCAGCCACGCCCCCGATCCTGCCACGTACCACCGACAATCCGGACCGGCCGCCGCTCGTCCCCGGCTCGGGCGCCGCTCGATCCCCACCGTCACGCGCACCGGCCGGACCCTGCCGCCCGCCCCCTTCCCCCCGGGCGCCCCGGCTCCCGTACATGACAGGATCGAAGAACAGTGAGAGCGCGCCAGGACGCGCCAGGACCCACCTGGACGAACGCGCGCCCGCAAGCGCTCGAAGGGGAGCACCATGGCCACCAAGCCCCCGACCGGTGACCCGGTCCAGGACGCCCCGCAGGTCGAGGAGGCCCAGCACGCCGCCGCCGGGCTGCCCGCCGTCGCCCACACCCTGCGCATCGCGCAGCAGCAGATGGGCGTGCGCCGCACCGCGCAGACCCTCCTCAAGGTCAACCAGAAGAACGGCTTCGACTGCCCCGGCTGCGCCTGGCCCGAGGGCGACAAGCGGCACACCGCCGAATTCTGCGAGAACGGCGCCAAGGCCGTCGCCGAGGAGGCGACCCTGCGCCGCGTCACCCCCGACTTCTTCGACGCCCACCCCGTCGCCGATCTGGCGACCCGCAGCGGCTACTGGCTCGGCCAGCAGGGACGCATCACACAACCCGTGTACCTGCCCGAAGGCGGCGACCGGTACGAGGCCGTCACCTGGGAGCGCGCCTTCACGATCATCTCCGAGGAACTCACCGCGCTCTCCTCCCCCGACGAGGCGCTCTTCTACACCTCCGGCCGCACCAGCAACGAGGCCGCGTTCCTCCTGCAGCTCTTCGCCAGGGAGTTCGGCACCAACAACCTGCCCGACTGCTCCAACATGTGCCACGAGTCGTCCGGCTCCGCGCTCACGGAGACGATCGGTGTCGGCAAGGGCAGCGTCAGCCTCGAGGACCTCCACCGGGCCGACCTGATCATCGTCGCCGGCCAGAACCCGGGCACCAACCACCCCCGGATGCTGTCCGCCCTGGAACAGGCCAAGGCCTCCGGAGCGAAGATCATCTCGGTGAACCCGCTGCCCGAAGCCGGCCTCGAACGGTTCAAGAACCCGCAGACAGCCCGCGGCATGCTCAAGGGCGCCGACCTCACCGACCTGTTCCTGCAGATCCGCATCGGCGGCGACCAGGCACTCTTCCGCCTCCTGAACAAAATGATCATCGAGGCCGACGGAGCCGTCGACACCGACTTCGTCACCGAACACACCCACGGATACGAGGACTTCGCCGAGGCCGCCCGCACCGCCGACTGGGACGAGACCCTCACCGCCACCGGCCTCGACCGCGACACCATCGAGCGGGCACTCACCATGGTCCTCGCGTCGAAACGCACCATCGTCTGCTGGGCCATGGGCCTCACCCAGCACAAGCACTCCGTGCCCACCATCCGCGAAGTGGTCAACTTCCTCCTCCTGCGCGGCAACATCGGCAGGCCCGGCGCCGGCGTCTGCCCCGTACGCGGCCACTCCAACGTCCAGGGCGACCGCACCATGGGCATCTTCGAACGCCCCGCCCCCGCCTTCCTCGACGCCCTCGACCGGGAATTCGGCATCACCTCGCCGCGCCACCACGGCTACGACGTCGTACGGTCCATCCAGGCACTCCGCGACGGCGACGCCAAGGTCTTCTTCGCCATGGGCGGCAACTTCGTCGCCGCCACCCCCGACACCACCGTCACCGAGGCAGCGATGCGCCGCGCACGGCTCACCGTCCACGTCTCGACCAAGCTCAACCGCTCCCACGCAGTCACCGGCACCCGCGCCCTGATCCTGCCCACCCTTGGCCGCACCGACAAGGACGTGACCGCCGGAGGAAAGCAGTTCGTCACCGTCGAGGACTCCATGGGCATGGTCCACTCCTCACGCGGCAACCTCACCCCCGCGAGCCCGCACCTGCTCTCCGAGCCCGCGATCGTCGCCCGCCTCGCCCGCGCCGTCCTCGGCCCCGCGTCCACCACACCCTGGGAGGACTTCGAGAAGGACTACGGGACGATCCGCGACCGCATCTCCCGCGTCGTACCCGGCTTCGAGGACTTCAACGCCCGCGTCGCCCGGCCTGGCGGATTCACCCTCCCCCACGCACCCCGCGACGAACGCCGCTTCCCCACCGCCACCGGCAAGGCCAACTTCACCGCCGCCCCCGTCGAGTACCCCGAACTCCCCGAAGGCAGGCTGCTGCTCCAGACCCTGCGCTCCCACGACCAGTACAACACCACGATCTACGGCCTCGACGACCGCTACCGCGGCATCAAGGGCGGCCGCCGCATCGTCATGGTCAACCCCGAGGACGCCCGCGCCCTCGGCCTCGCCGACGGCTCCTACACCGACCTCGTCAGCGAGTGGAAGGACGGCGTGGAGCGCCGCGCCCCCGGCTTCCGCGTCGTCCACTACCCCACCGCACGGGGCTGCGCCGCCGCCTACTACCCGGAGACGAACGTCCTCGTCCCGCTCGACGCGACCGCGGACACCAGCAACACCCCCGCCAGCAAGTCGGTCGTCGTCCGGTTCGAGACCGCCTGAGGGCCCCGGGGGCCCAGCACCGGGCCCCCGGGCACCCACAGCCCTAAGCGCACGCTCAGCAGTCTGATAAGAACAGTGCACACAGCAACGGACGAGCACACGATCGGAGCCGACCCCATGGGCGAGCACACCGCACCCACGTTCCCGCAGGAGATCATCGACGAGTACGCGGCCCTCGGCGTCGACCTCCCCGCCCTCTTCTCCGCCGGACACCTCGGCGAGCGCATGGGCGTCAGGATCGTCGAGGCCTCCGCCGAGCGCGTCGTGGGCACCATGCCCGTCGAAGGCAACACCCAGCCCTACGGACTGCTCCACGGCGGCGCCTCCGCCGTCCTGGCCGAAACCCTCGGCTCCGTCGGCACCATGCTCCACGGCGGCGCCACCAAGATCGCCGTCGGTGTCGACCTCAACTGCACCCACCACCGCGGCGCCAGCAGCGGCCTCGTCACCGGCGTCGCCACTCCCGTCCACCGCGGCCGCACCACCGCCACGTACGAGATCGTCATCACCGACGAGCACGACAAGCGGGTCTGCACCGCCCGCCTCACCTGCCTGCTCCGCGACGCACCGCGCCCCGACGCGGGCTGACCGAGCCCTCGCCAACACCCCACTGCCCGGCCGGAAAACGCACCGCATTCCGGACCGGGCAGACCCATATCCGAAGCAAAACACCGAAGTTGGCGGACACGGACGGTCAACACCCTTGACCACTCAAGTCGTTCCATGAGCCACTTCACCGGCCACACTGCACCAGGGCCGCTCAAACGCGTCCCACGGATGTAACACTCCGTAACATGTGCGCAATACGCGAAAAAGCTCACGCACCGCGCCCGCACCCACCACACCGGCACCCCCCGCGCCCCATGCGTCCCATGCGTGCGACAGCACCAAGATCACCCCAAGCCCCTTAGCAGAGCTGCGCGTTCTCACAATGCGGCCACCTCACCCCGCACCGGAAAGCGGTACATGTCCACACAGTGACCACCAAGCCTTCCCCACGGCATAACAAGACAGTCACATCATCAGCGGACCCGTCCCGCACCCCCTCACCTGCCCTTAGAGTCACGGCCAGTCACCGCGCCGCCGGGCGCGTCCGCTGCACGGCCCTGTATCGGCCAGTACGGCCCGGCGATCGTTACGGCACCTCATGCAGAGGAGGCCGCGCCAGGGAAAGGACCTTTCGTGCGACACCGTTCTTCGATCATCCTCACAGCAGTGCTCACCACCGGTGCCCTCACGCTCACCGCCTGTGGGTCGCGCGACGACAACGGCAAGGGCGACAAGGGTGGCGACAGCAAGACCACCGTCGTCATCGGCGTCGACGCCCCCCTGACCGGATCCCTCTCCGCACTCGGCCAGGGCATCAAGAACTCCGTGGACCTCGCGGCCAAGACCGCGAACAAGAACAACGAAGTCCCCGGCATCGAGTTCAAGATCGAAGCCCTCGACGACCAGGCCGTCCCCGCCTCCGGACAGGCCAACGCCACCAAGCTCGTCGGCAACAAGGACGTCATCGGAGCCGTCGGCCCCCTCAACTCCGGCGTCGCCCAGTCCATGCAGGGTGTCTTCGAGAAGGCCGACATGGCCCAGGTCTCCCCCGCCAACACCAACCCCGCCCTCAGCCAGGGCGACAACTGGGGCAAGGGCGACTTCAAGCGCGTCTTCAAGACGTACTTCCGCACCTGCGCCACCGACGTCGTCCAGGGCAAGTTCGCCGCCCAGTACCTCTACAACGACGCCAAGAAGAAAAAGGTCTACGTCGTCGACGACAAGCAGACCTACGGCGCCGGCCTCGCCGCCATCTTCTCCGCGGAGTTCGAGCGCCTCGGCGGCAAGGTCGTCGGCACCGACCACGTCACCGTCAAGGAGACCGACTTCTCCAGCACCGCCGACAAGGTCAAGTCCTCCGGCGCCGACTCCGTCTACTTCGGCGGCCAGTACCCCGAGGGCGGCCTGCTCTCCGACCAGGTCAAGAAGACCGGCGCCAAGATCCCCACCATGGGCGGCGACGGCATCTACGACCCCGCCTTCATCAGCGCCTCCGGTGAGGCCAACGACGGCGACTTCGCCACCTCCGTCGGCTACCCCGTCGAGGCCCTCCCGACCGCCAAGCAGTTCATCGCGGACTACAACGCCGGCGGCTACAAGGACCCCTTCGCAGCCTACGGCGGCTACTCCTACGACGCCGGATGGGCCATCATCCAGGCCGTCAAGGCCGTCGTCGCCGACAACGACGGCAAGCTCCCCGAGGACGCCCGCGCCAAGATCACCGAGGCCATGGCCAAGGTCTCCTTCGACGGCGTGACCGGCAAGGTCTCCTTCGACGAGTTCGGTGACACCACCAACAAGCAGCTCACCGTCTACGAGGTCCAGAAGGGCGCCTGGAAGGACGTCAAGAGCGCCACGTTCGAGAACTGATCGCCCAGCACCACCCCAGCACACGCTCCTGACCGCGCGAGGGCGCAAACAGCGCCCTCGCGCGGTGTCATATCCGACAAGCTCATCGGAGGCACTGCGGTGAACGAACTGCCGCAACAGCTGGCGAACGGCCTCGCACTCGGCGCGCTCTATGGCCTCATAGCCATCGGGTACACCATGGTGTACGGCATCGTCCAGCTCATCAATTTCGCCCACGGCGAGATCTTCATGATCGGGGGCTTCGGCGCCCTCACCACCTACCTCGCGCTCCCCAGCGGAACCTCGCTCATGGTGGTCATTCCCCTCATGATCATCGGAGGCGCCATCGCCTCCGTCGCCGTAGCGACAGCCGCGGAACGCTTCGCCTACCGCCCCCTGCGCGGCGCACCACGGCTGGCACCCCTCATCACCGCGATCGGCCTCTCGATCGTCCTCCAGCAGCTTGTCTGGGGCTTCTACCCCGACGCGAAGAAGCCCCTCAGCTTCCCCGAGTTCCACGGCGGCTCCTTCCATCTGTTCGACAACCTGTACATCCAGCGCGCCGATGCCTTCATCCTCGTGCTCGCCCCTCTGTGCATGCTCGCCCTCGGCATGTTCGTCTCCAAGAGCCGCAGCGGCCGCGCCATGCAAGCCACCGCACAGGACCGCGACACGGCGAAGCTCATGGGCATCAACACCGACCGCATCATCGTGATGGCCTTCGCCATCGGTGCCGCGTTCGCAGCCGTCGCAGCCGTCGCCTACGGCCTCGACAAGGGCCAGATCGGCTGGGAGATGGGCTTCCTCCTCGGACTCAAGGCCTTCACCGCCGCAGTCCTCGGCGGCATCGGCAACATCTACGGCGCCATGGTCGGCGGAGTCGTCCTCGGCCTCGCCGAAGCCCTCTCCATCGCCTACATCGAAGAAATCCCCGGCATGCAGCAGCTCGGCGGTGGCGCCTGGGCCAACGTCTGGGCATTCGTACTTCTCATCGTCGTCCTCCTCGTCAGGCCACAAGGCCTGCTCGGCGAGCGCGTCGCGGATCGGGCGTGAGAGCCATGACAACCGACACCACCAAAACCGCTGCCGTCACCACCCCCGCCGACACCGGCACCCGGACCGCAGGCCTGCGCCGCCTCACCGCCCTCGGCGGCATCGCGACCATCGCCAGCACCTTCCTCGCCTGGACCTGGACCAGCGAATTCACCGGCGACCTCACTATCTACGGCTACCCCGCCGGCCTCCAGCTCCTCACCCTCACCTCAGGCGCTCTCGTACTCCTGTACGCACTCGCCTCACTCGACATCCGAGGCCTCCGCTGGATCGCCCCCACCGGCACCACCAAAACCCTCCAGTTCCTGGCCCTTGGCACCTTCGCCACCACCTGGTTCACCGTCCTCGCCATCACCATCGAACTCGGCGGCCTCGTCAACCTCGAGCCCGGCGGATACGTCGCCGCGGTGGCCTCCGCCATCCCGCTCGCCGCGTTCCTCCTGCCCGACGACACCCGCAAGGCATCCCGCCCCAAGGAACTCCCCTCCTGGGCCGAGATCCTCATCATCGTCGCCGCCTTCGCAACCGGCCTCTTCGTCGTCACCTACGGCATCGACATCGAACCCCCCGAGCTCTTCACCGGCTACCTGATCACCGCGGGCTTCGCCGTCGGCGCCCTGTTCAAGTCCGGCATCATGGCCCGGCTCTCCGCACTCACCACGAAGTACCGCCCCATCGCCGTGGCCGCCGCCTTCGTGGCCGCCGCAGCATTCCCCTTCACCCAGAGCACCGACCAGTACACCCTCATCGCGGTCAACATCCTCATCTTCGCGACCGTCGCACTCGGGCTGAACATCGTCGTCGGCCTCGCCGGACTCCTCGACCTCGGATACGTCGCCTTCCTCGGCGTCGGCGCCTACACCGCCGCCCTCGTCTCCGGCACCACCGCATCCGCGTTCGACGTCCACTTCCCCTTCTGGGCAGCAGTCCTCACCGGAGCAGCCGTCTCCCTCATCTTCGGCGTCGTCATCGGAGCGCCCACACTGCGCCTCCGCGGCGACTACCTCGCCATCGTCACCCTCGGCTTCGGCGAAATCTTCCGCATCACCGTCGGCAACCTCGACGGCGCCTCCGGACCCCAGATCACCAACGGCCCCAACGGCGTACCCAACATCCCCGACCTCGTCTTCTTCGGATACGACTTCGGCGAATCCCACACCATCCTGGGCATCGAACTCGGCGGATACGCCAACTACTACCTGCTCATGCTGCTCGCAATGATCCTCGTGGTCCTCGTCTTCAGCCGCGCCGGCAGCTCCCGCATCGGCCGCGCCTGGGTCGCCATCCGCGAAGACGAAACAGCCGCCACCGCCATGGGCATCAACGGCTTCCGCGTCAAACTCATCGCCTTCGCCCTCGGCGCCACCCTCGCCGGCCTCGCCGGCACCGTCCAGGCCCACGTACAAAGCACCGTCGTCCCGGAGATGTACGTCTTCGCCGGCCCCGTGCCGCCCAACTCCGCCTTCCTCCTCGCCGCAGTCATCCTCGGCGGCATGGGAACCATCAGCGGACCCCTGATCGGCGCCACCCTCCTCTACATGATCCCCGCCAAGCTGCAGTTCCTCCAGGACTACCAGCTCCTCGGCTTCGGCCTCGCACTCATCCTGCTGATGCGCTTCCGCCCCGAAGGCCTCATCGCCAACCGGCGCGCCCAGCTCGAATACCGCGAGACCGTCCAACTCGACACACCCGAAGGCACACTGCCCGAATCCGGCGTCGGCACCGTGAAGGCGGGGGCGTGAACACCATGACGACCACCACCGAAACGACCACCACCCAGACCACCACGACGCCCGTCCTCGACGCCTCCGGCGTGACCATGCGCTTCGGCGGACTCACCGCCGTACGCGACGTCGACCTCAAGGTCAACGCAGGTGAGATCGTCGGACTCATCGGCCCCAACGGCGCCGGCAAAACCACCTTCTTCAACTGCCTCACCGGCCTCTACGTCCCCACCGAAGGCACCGTCCGCTACAAGGGCACCGTCCTGCCGCCCAAGCCCCACCTCGTCACCCAGGCAGGCATCGCCCGCACCTTCCAGAACATCCGCCTCTTCGCCAACATGACCGTCCTGGAAAACGTCCTCGTCGGACGCCACACCAGGACCAAAGAAGGCCTCTGGTCCGCCCTCCTGCGCGGACCCGGCTTCAAAAGGGCCGAAGCAGCCTCCCACGCACGCGCCATGGAACTCCTCGAGTTCATCGGCCTCCAGGACAAGGCCGACCACCTCGCACGCAACCTCCCCTACGGAGACCAGCGCAAGCTGGAAATCGCGCGCGCACTCGCCAGCGACCCCGGCCTCCTCCTCCTGGACGAGCCCACCGCCGGCATGAACCCGCAGGAAACCCGCGTCACCGAAGAACTCATCTTCGCCATCCGGGACCAAGGCATCGCCGTCCTCGTCATCGAGCACGACATGCGCTTCATCTTCAACCTCTGCGACCGCGTCGCCTGCCTCGTCCAAGGCGAAAAACTCGTCGAAGGCACACCCGCCGTCGTCCAGGGCGACGAACGCGTCATCGCCGCCTACCTCGGCACCCCCTTCGAAGGGGACACCCCCGAGAGCACCGACGCCCCCGCAGAAACACCGGACACCGCCACAGCCCCCAAGGCCGACAACGCGGAGCGCACCACCAGCACAGAAGGGGAAACCCAGTGACCGCACTGCTCGAGGTCGAAGACCTCAGGGTCGCCTACGGCAAGATCGAAGCCGTCAAGGGAATCTCCTTCACCGTCGAAGCCGGCCAGGTCGTCACCCTCATCGGCACCAACGGCGCCGGCAAGACCACCACCCTGCGCACCCTCTCCGGCCTCCTCAAGCCCTCCGGCGGCCGGATCCTCTTCGACGGGAAGCCCCTCGCCGGCATCCCCGCCCACAAGATCGTGGCACTCGGCCTCGCCCACTCCCCCGAAGGCCGCCACATCTTCCCCCGTCTCACCATCGCCGAGAACCTCCAGCTCGGCGCCTTCCTCCGCACCGACAAAGCAGGCATCGAAAAGGACGTCCAGCGCGCCTACGACCTCTTCCCCATCCTCGGAGAACGAAGGAAGCAGGCCGCCGGAACCCTCTCGGGCGGCGAACAGCAAATGCTCGCCATGGGCCGCGCTCTCATGTCCCAGCCCAAACTGCTCATGCTCGACGAACCCTCCATGGGCCTCTCCCCGATCATGATGCAGAAGATCATGGAGACCATCGTCGAGCTGAAGGCCCAGGGCACCACCATCCTGCTCGTCGAACAGAACGCCCAGGCCGCCCTCTCCCTCGCGGACCAGGGCCACGTCATGGAAGTCGGCAAGGTCGTCCTCTCCGGCACCGGCGCAGACCTCCTCCACGACGAGTCGGTCCGCAAGGCCTACCTCGGCGAGGACTGAACACCCACGCACACGACGAGGGCCCGCCCCCGGACACCCAGGAGCGGGCCCTCCTCCACACCTACGGCGCTACTCCGCCGACTTCTTCTTCTCCGCGGCATCCTCGATCAACGCCTCGGCCAACTGCTGCATCGACATCCGACGGTCCATCGACGTCTTCTGGATCCAGCGGAACGCCGCAGGCTCCGACAGCCCGTAATCCGTCTGCAGAATGCTCTTCGCCCGGTCCACCAGCTTCCGCGTCTCCAGCCGCTGCGAGAGATCCGCGATCTCACCCTCCAGCGCCTTCAGCTCCGCGAACCGCGACACCGCCATCTCGATCGCCGGCACCACATCACTCTTGCTGAACGGCTTCACCAGATACGCCATCGCCCCGGCATCCCGGGCCCGCTCGACCAGATCCCGCTGCGAGAACGCCGTCAGCATCAAGACCGGCGCGATCGACTCCTCAGCGATCTTCTCGGCGGCGGAGATCCCGTCCAGGACCGGCATCTTCACATCGAGGATCACCAGGTCCGGCCGGTGCTCCCTGGCCAGCTCGACGGCCTGCTGCCCGTCCCCGGCCTCACCGACGACCGAGTAGCCCTCCTCCTCCAGCATCTCCTTGAGGTCGAGGCGGATGAGCGCCTCGTCCTCGGCGATGACGACGCGGGTCGTCAGCGGCGGGACGTGCGACTTGTCGTCGTCGGCGGCGTCTACGGGCTGGGGCGACTCGGGGGTGGTCACGGGGCTCCTTGGTATGGGGCAGATACTGCTGCCCCGAGCCTACCTAGCTCCTGTAAGGTAGTTACGCGCAGGGCAGCGATGCCCCTTCCTTTCTAAGGCCCCAGTACTCCAATGGTTAGAGAGGCCGCTCTCAAACAGCGGACAGTGTGGGTTCGAATCCCACCTGGGGCACTTTTCCTTCGATTCTAAAGCCGCAGCACATTGCGACGACTTCACGAGATCGAGTGATCACCTTCCCGGATTCGTGCCGCCACGTCAGCACTGTGCGTCAAAGTCGAGAACGTGTACGACCTCGACACTCGCAAGAACGCCCTGGCACTGGTCGCTCAGGGCTTCAGCCAGAACTCCGTCAGCAAGCAGACCGGGATCTCTCGAGCTGCCATCCGTTCCTGGCTGAAACGAATAGAGCCCCTCGGACATAGCCGGTGGGTCGAATGCCCTCGGTGCGGCGACACCCCGAGACCCCCGGATGCCCCCGCCGCCTACTCGTACCTGCTCGGCCTCTATCTCGGCGATGGCTGCGTCAGTTCCGCCAAGCGGGGTGTGTACTCCCTCCGCATCGCGTGCGCCGACGCGTGGCCGGGGCTGATCGACGCCTGTGTCGAGGCTGTACAGCGTGCGCGGCCTGGCAACAAGGTCTGCCGCGTGCAGAGTCAGGGCTGCCAGTACGTCACAAGCTTCAGCAAGCACTGGCCCTGCTTCTTCCCTCAACATGGGCCTGGGAAGAAGCACAACCGCGAGATCACCCTCGAATCGTGGCAACAACAGATCGTTGACGCCCACCCTTGGGAATTCATCCGCGGTCTTATCCACTCCGACGGCTGCCGGATCATCAACTGGACCACTCGGCTCGTCGGTGGCGAGCGCAAGCGCTACGAGTACCCCCGGTACTTCTTCACGAACAAGTCGGATGACATCCGTAAGCTCTTCAGCGACACTCTCACCGCCGTGGGTGTCGAGTGGACCACCCTCGCTCGCGGCAGCGATCCGCTCAACATCTCCGTAGCCCGACGGGCGTCCGTGGCCCTCATGGACGCTCACGTCGGGCCGAAGTACTGACGACCTCTACTTCGGGCTGTCGTCCTCGCCGATGTGGTGCACCCGTACCAGGTTCGTCGAGCCGGCGACTCCGGGCGGGGACCCCGCCGTGATGACCACGACGTCGCCCTTCTTGCAGCGCCCGATCCGGAGCAGTTCGTCGTCGACCTGCGCGACCATGGCGTCCGTCGAGTCCACGTGCGGTCCGAGGAAGGTCTCGACGCCCCAGGTCAGGTTGAGCTGTGCGCGGGTGGCCGGATCCGGGGTGAAGGCGAGGAGCGGGATCGGGGAGCGGTAGCGGGAGAGGCGTTTGACCGTGTCGCCGCTCTGGGTGAAGGCGACCAGGAATTTGGCGCCGAGGAAGTCGCCCATCTCGGCTGCCGCGCGGGCGACGGCGCCGCCCTGGGTGCGGGGCTTGTTGCGGTCGGTGAGGGGCGGGAGGCCCTTGGCGAGGATGTCCTCCTCGGCCGCTTCGACGATGCGAGCCATGGTGCAGACGGTCTCGACGGGGTACTTGCCGACGCTGGTCTCGCCGGAGAGCATGACCGCGTCCGTGCCGTCGATGACGGCGTTGGCGACGTCCGAGGCTTCGGCGCGGGTGGGGCGGGAGTTGTCGATCATCGAGTCGAGCATCTGGGTGGCGACGATGACCGGCTTGGCGTTGCGTTTGGCGAGTTTGATGGCGCGCTTCTGGACGATGGGGACCTGTTCCAGGGGCACTTCGACGCCGAGGTCTCCGCGGGCGACCATGATGCCGTCGAAGGCGGCGACGATGTCATCGATGTTGTCGACGGCCTGGGGTTTTTCGACCTTGGCGATGACGGGGAGGCGGCGGTCCTCCTCGTCCATGATGCGGTGGACGTCGTCGATGTCGCGTCCGGTGCGTACGAAGCTGAGGGCGATGATGTCGGCGCCGGTGCGGAGGGCCCAGCGGAGGTCGTCGATGTCCTTTTCGCTGAGGGCGGGGACGGAGACGGCGACGCCGGGGAGGTTGAGTCCCTTGTGGTCGTAGACCATGCCGCCTTCGATGACGGTGGTGTGGACGCGTGGTCCGTCGATGCCGGTGACTTCGAGGGTGACGCGGCCGTCGTCGATGAGGATGCGTTCGCCGGTGGTGACGTCGGTGGCGAGTCCGTCGTGGGTGGTGCCGCAGGTGTGGCGGTCGCCTTCCATGGGTTCGACGGTGATGGTGAAGTCGTCGCCGCGTTCAAGGAGTACGGGGCCTTCGGCGAAGCGGCCGAGGCGGATCTTCGGGCCTTGAAGGTCGGCGAGGATTCCTACGCTGCGGCCGGTTTCTTCGGAGGCTTTGCGTACGTGGCGGTAGCGCTGTTCGTGTTCGACGTAGGTGCCGTGGCTGAGGTTGAGGCGGGCGATGTCCATTCCCGCTTCGACGAGTGCCTTGATCTGCTCGTATGTGTCGGTTGCGGGTCCCAGGGTACAAACGATTTTTGCTCGTCGCATGGTTCGAGCCTAGACCTTACCTATGGGTAGGTATTTGTCTCTGCATGACTGTCCAACGGCCTTTATGTGAAGGGCTATTGACAACTGTTGAATTGTGCGGGGGCGCGCTCCGATGAGCGCGCGCGGGGGTGGGGTGGGGGCGCCGGGTGTCCTGGTCATCAGATCGAAACCTGTTGGGGGTGTTGCGGGTGGTGGTGGCTGGGCCAGAATCTACGCGCGTTGTTCGCTCGAACGAGGAGTCAAGGATGCCGTTGAACCGCAGGACGTTTCTGGGCCGGTCGGCCGTTGCCGGTGCCGGTGTTGCACTGGCGGGAGGGGTCGGTGCCGGGTCGGCGTCGGCCTCGGAGTCGCGCGGGCACGGTCACGGCCGTCCGGCGAAGCGGTACTCGTTCACGGTGATGGGGACGACGGATCTGCACGGGAACGTCTTCAACTGGGACTACTTCACGGACAAGGAGTTCGACGACAAGGCGCACAACGACGTCGGTCTGGCGAAGATCTCGACGCTGGTGAACCAGATCCGTGAGGACCGGGGTCGTCGTAACACGCTGCTGATCGATGCGGGTGACACGATCCAGGGCACTCAGCTTTCGTACTATTACGCGAAGATCGATCCGATCACGGCGCGGCGTGGTCCGGTGCATCCGATGGCGCAGGCGATGAACAAGATCGGTTATGACGCGGCTGCGCTCGGTAACCATGAGTTCAACTACGGCATTCCGGTGTTGCGTAAGTTCGAGGAGCAGTGTGATTTTCCGCTGCTGGGTGCGAATGCGCTGGATGCGAAGACGTTGCGGCCGGCGTTCGCGCCGTATGTGATCAAGCGGGTGCGTACGCCGCATGGTCGTGATGTGCGGGTGGCGGTGCTGGGGTTGACGAATCCGGGTATCGCGATCTGGGACAAGGCGAATGTGGGCGGGAAGATGGTATTCCCGGGTCTTGAGGAGCAGGCGGCGAAGTGGGTGCCGAAGCTTCGTTCGATGGGTGCGGATGTGGTGATCGTTTCTGCGCATTCGGGTTCGTCGGGGACGTCGTCGTACGGGGATCAGCTGCCGTACGTCGAGAACGCGGCGGGTCTGGTGGCGGAGCAGGTGCCGGGGATCGACGCGATTCTGGTGGGTCACGCGCATTCGGAGATTCCCGAGTATTTCGTGACGAACAAGGAGACGGGGAAGCAGGTTGTTCTCTCGGAGCCGTTGAAGTGGGGGCAGCGGTTGACGTTGTTCGACTTCGACCTGGTGTGGGACAAGGGCCGCTGGGTGGTAGAGAAGGTCGGCGCTTCGGTGCTGAATTCGAACACGGTGGCGGAGGATCCGCGGATCACGTCGATGCTCGGGGACGAGCACAGGAAGGTCGTGGCGTATGTCAATCAGGTGATCGGTACGTCGGTGGCGGCGATGTCGACGGTGGATGCACCGTGGAAGGACGAGCCGGTCATCGATCTGATCAATCTGGTGCAGGCGGAGACGGTGAAGGCGGCGCTGGCGGGTGGGGAGTACGCGGCGTTGCCGGTGCTGTCGCAGGCGGCGTGTTTCTCGCGTACGGCGGCGATTCCCGCGGGTGAGGTGACGATCAAGGATGCTGCTGGGCTGTATCCGTTCGAGAACACGTTGGAGGCGCGGCTTCTGACGGGTGCGCAGTTGAAGGATTATCTGGAGTTCTCGGCGAGGTACTACGTGCAGACGGCTGCGGGGGCTCCGGTGGATACGTCGAAGTTGACGAATGCGGAGAACATTCCGGATTACAACTATGACGTGGTGTCGGGGGTGTCGTACGACATCGATATCGCGAAGCCGGCCGGGTCGCGGATCGTGGGGTTGTCGTTCGAGGGGGCGCCGGTCGATCCGGCGGCGCAGTTCGTGTTCGCGGTGAACAATTATCGGGCGAGTGGCGGGGGTAATTTCCCGCATGTTCCGGGTTCGAAGCAGCTGTGGGCGAATTCGGATGAGATCCGGAACACGATCATCGGTTGGGTGAAGGCCAAGGGTTCGGTGGATCCGGCGGAGTTCGCTTCGGTGGACTGGCGTCTGACGCGTGAGGGTGTGCCGGTGTTCTAGTTTCGGTGGTCTCGCTCGTTCATGGGTTCCCGGGTCTTCGAATTTAGTGGGGGTGTGCTTCCCGTCGGCTCCGCCGGGTGGTTGCACAACGTGATCGGAGCCGCTGGTTGGCGCGGTTACGGAAG